>JAHXHU010000302.1 GCA_025656375.1 Candidatus Thiodiazotropha sp. (ex Ustalcina ferruginea)
GCTAACTTGTTTTAAAAGGTTTCGCCATGGATTTAAAAAACCGGCACAGTGGCAGATAAAATTCACAAAACAATAACGAACCAAGTGGCCTCAAATTATTAATTAGGGCCTGTTAACGCTAATTCATCATCTATTAAAGGAGATGAGCCCAAAGAAAACAGGATTTCACTACATATTGGGATAGTTGGGCCCACCACCGCCTTCAGGCACGATCCAGGTGATATTCTGCGTTGGATCCTTGATGTCACAGGTCTTACAGTGGAGACAGTTTTGCGCATTTATCTGCAGCCGCACCTCACCAGACTCATCCTCCAAAAACTCATAAACGCCGGCCGGACAGTAGCGCTGTTCCGGAGCGTCATACAGTGCCAGATTGGTGGTCAGAGGTATCGATGGATCAGCCAGTTTCAGGTGTACGGGCTGATCCTCTTCATGATTGGTACTGGAGAGAAAAACCGATCCCAGGCGATCAAAACTAAGCTTGCCATCGGGTTTTGGATAGTCGATCGGCTGACACGCTTTCGCCTGTTTCAGCCGATCGTGATCAGCATCATTGTCCTTGAGATCAAAAGGCAGACGACCGCCAAACAGGTTTTGATCAATGAAATTATACGCCCCACCCAAGAAGGTACCCAACTTATGCAAAGCCGGGCCGAAGTTGCGTGACCGGTGCAGCTCTTCATAGAGCCATGAGGCCTGAAACCTGTGGGCATAGCTATCTAACGTAACAACACCATCTTTACCCGTTTGGAATGCTTCGGCCACCGCCTCGGCAGCCAACATACCCGATTTCATGGCCGTGTGTGAGCCTTTGATTTTGGCGAAGTTTAACGTACCGGCGTCACAACCAATCAGCAAGCCTCCCGGAAAATTCGCTTTAGGCAGGGCATTCAGACCGCCCTTGGCAATAACTCGCGCACCATAACTGACACGTTTGCCACCCTCAAGATATCGACGTATCACAGCCTGATGTTTAAACCGCTGAAACTCTTCAAAGGGTGATAGATAAGGATGGCCATAGTTCAAATCGACAATCAAACCGACGGCTACCTGGTTGTCCTCCATGTGATAGAGAAATGAGCCACCGGCAGCTTCTTTACCCAAGGGCCAACCGGCGCCATGCACAACCAGTCCCGGTTGATGCTTATCGGGATCAACCTCCCACAGCTCCTTGATGCCCAATCCATAGTGCTGAACTGATGAATCCCTTGTCAGATCAAAGTGTTCGATCAATTGCTTACCAAGATGGCCACGTGCGCCTTCTGCAAACAGGGTATAACGGCCCAGCAGCTCCATACCGGGTTCGAAACTGTCTTTCTCGTTACCAGCTCTGTCACGACCCATATCCCCTGTCGCCACACCACGTACCCCACCATCCTCATCAAACAGGATTTCGGCGGCGGCAAAACCGGGGAAAATCTCGACACCCAATGCTTCGGCCTGTTCAGCCAGCCAACGACATAAGTTACCCAGGCTGATGATGTAGTTGCCCCTGTTGTGCATGGTCTTCGGCGCGAATGCATGTGGCAAACGCCACGCCTTGCTCTCGCTCTGGAACAGGTAGATTTCATCACCTGCGACCGCTGTCTTCAGTGGCGCACCCCGCTCATTCCAGTCAGGCAACAATTCATTCAGGGCGCGTGGTTCAAACACCGTACCGGAGAGAATATGAGCACCCACTTCGGACCCTTTCTCCAACACCACGACGTTGAGATCACCATTGAGCTGCTTAAGACGAATCGCCGCGCTCAGCCCTGCCGGGCCGGCGCCCACAATCACCACATCAAACTCCATAGATTCACGTTTCACGTCACTCACTCCTGACTATCAATAGCTATTTATCGTTTGGATCAGAGCGCATCGGTCAACTCGGGTATGACATCGAACAGATCCGCCACCAGGCCGTAGTCCGCCACCTGGAAGATCGGGGCCTCTTCGTCCTTGTTGATCGCCACGATCACCTTGGAGTCCTTCATCCCGGCCAGATGCTGAATGGCCCCAGAGATACCAACCGCGATATAGAGGTCAGGGGCGACGATCTTGCCTGTCTGGCCAACCTGGTAATCATTGGGCACAAACCCGGCATCCACAGCGGCACGTGAGGCACCCACTGCAGCACTCAGCTTGTCGGCCAGTATTTCAAGCATGTGGAAGTTCTCACCAGAGCCCAGGCCCCGGCCACCGGATACAATGGTCTTGGCCGCAGTCAGCTCGGGACGATCCGATTTGCTCAGCTCCTGACTGACAAAGCGTGAACGGGCGCTGTCATCGCTCGCGGTAACCTCCTCGATCACGGCCGCATCACCGGCAGTGGCCGAATCAAAGGCGGTACCACGCACGGTGATCACCTTGACCGCATCTGTCGAATGCACTGTGGCAATGGCGTTACCGGCATAGATCGGGCGCTTGAAAGTGTCGGCACTTTCGATCGCGATAATGTCGGAGATCTGCGCCACATCCAGCAGTGCAGCCACGCGTGGCATCAGATTCTTACCGAAGGTGGTTGCCGGGGCCAACAGATGATTAAAGCCCGATGCATTAGGCACAATCAACGGCGCTAGCTTTTCGGCCAGGGGATGCTCATAAATCTCTGCCTCGACCAGCAGAACCTTGTCTACATCCTTAAGTTCGGCCAACTGTTCGGCTACAGCCCGACAGCCATTACCGGCTACCAGTGCAGTCACCTCACCCAACTGTGCAGCCGCAGTGACAGTGTGTGCGGTGGACGATTTAAGCACATTGTTGTCGTGTTCAGCGATTACCAGAATACTCATGACAATACCTTTGCCTCGTTTTTCAGTTTCTCTACCAGCTCAGCCACATCGGCCACCTTGATACCTGCTGCACGAACCGGTGGTTCCTCCACCTTGAGCGTAATCAGACGTGGGGTGATATCCACCCCCAAATCTCCGGGTCTCTTCACCTCCAGCGGTTTCTTTTTCGCCTTCATGATGTTCGGCAGCTTGGCGTAGCGTGGCTCGTTCAGACGCAGATCGGTGGTGATCAGTGCCGGCAGATTCAGCGCCAATGTCTCCAGGCCACCGTCGATCTCACGGGTCACTGTAACCTCGCCCTCACCCAACTCGACCTTGGAAGCAAAGGTACCCTGTGGCCAACCGAGCAGCGCAGCCAGCATCTGACCAGTCTGGTTGGAATCATCATCGATCGCCTGCTTGCCCATGATGACCAGATCGGGCTGTTCAATCTCAACCAGTTCCTTTAGTAGCTTGGCGACAGCCAGCGGCTGCAGTTCGGCCTCTGTCTGTACATGGATACCACGATCGGCCTCCATCGCCAGTGCAACCCGGATGGTCTCCTGACACTTGGCTTCACCCATCGAAACGATCACCACTTCAGAGACCTTACCCGACTCTTTTAGATGAACAGCCTCTTCCACGGCGATCTCATCGAAAGGGTTCATGGCCATCTTTACATTGGCTAGTTCAATACCGCTGCCATCGGCCTTTACCCGGGGCTTGACGTTGGCGTCGATGACGCGTTTAACTGCGACCAATAACTTCATGTCTATCTCCTGTTCAAGTTCCGGCCAGTGAATGCAGCCTTATAGACTGCAGCTCTGATCGTTGGAATAAAAAAGTCGGTATGGGTAAAGAATCCACGTAGGAACGGAGGAGTGTTTTCCCATCTGTGGCGGAGGCAACATGATTCCAAACCGACCTAAAAGTGGTTAAAACTCCTCTTCATCAAAGACCATCAGGCTGGTGGCCCCCGACTGGATCGAAGTCAGCAGCGACTGGGTTTGCGGTAACAGGCGCTGCATATAGAAGCGCGCCGTCTTGAGTTTGGTGCGATAGAACACCTCCCCCGATTCCGCCTGTTTAGCTAGCGCAGTCTTGGCCATCCGAGCCCAAAGCAGAGCCAGCGTGATTTGTCCTGTTAGGCGCATGTAATCGTAGGCCGCGGCCCCTATCTCATCCGCATTTTCAGCTGCCGACCTGGACAGCCAACCTGTCGCCTCTTGCAAGCGCTCAAAAGCCATTTCCAAAGGCTGAACAAATTCGTTAAGTGAGTCATCACCCCGGTGCTCGCTGATGAAGGCCTCTATCAATGCAAAATAACGCTCAAGATAACGCCCACCTTCGGCCGGAAGCTTGCGGCCCACCAGATCCATGGCCTGTACACCGTTGGTACCTTCATAGATCTGAGCAATACGCGCATCCCGCACCAGCTGTTCCATGCCATGTGGCCACCAAATACCTGTTGACCCAAAACGGCTGAGTCAAAACCGACGTCCGTCAGGTAAGCCTTGGCCACCGGTGTCAGCAACGCCACCAGATCCTCGGCTTCCTGGCGCTTCTGCGCATCACTCTCATGGGCCGAGATATCAAGCTGCATCCCCAGCCAGATACCCAAGGCACGACAACCTTCGGTGTTGGCGCGAATAGTCAGCAACATGCGGCGTACATCGGGGTGGACAATCAACGAATCGGCCGCTTTATCCGGCTGTTTGGTACCGGTCAGTGCACGGCCCTGGATACGCTCACGGGCGTACTCGACCGCACCCTGGTAGGCCGCTTCTGCATACCCACCGCGACACGCTCGGTGTTCATCATCTTGAACATGGCGCGCATACCTTTGTTCAGATCACCGATCAGGAAGCCTTTCGCATCATCAAAATTCATTACACAGGTGGCTGAGGCCTTGATACCCCTTTTGTGCTCGATAGAACCACAGCTGACGCCGTTGGCCCCACCCAATGATCCATCGTCATTGACCAGGATCTTGGGCACCAGAAACAGGCTGATGCCCTTAATGCCCTTTGGGGCATCGGGGGTACGCGCCAACACCAAATGGAGGATGTTGTCTGTCAGATCGTGCTCACCGGCGGTGATGAAGATCTTGGTACCGCTAATACGGTAACTGCCATCATCCTGGGGGACGGCTTTGGTGCGCAGTAGCCCCAGATCGGTACCGCTATGCGCTTCGGTCAGGCACATGCTGGCACTCCAGGTACCATCAGCCATTCTTGGGAAATAGCTCTCCTTCAGCTCATCACTGGCATAGGCAGCCAGCGCGTCATAGGCACCATTGGTCAACCCAGGGTAGAGACTGAATGACAGATTGGTGGAGGATATCATCTCATCGATCATCAGATTCAATGTCTTGGGCAGGCCCTGGCCGCCATAATCAGCATCCATGGCGATGGAGTTCCAACCCGATTCACACAGGGACCGATAGGCCTCCTTGAAGCCTTTGGGCGTGGCCACCTGCCCATCTTCCCAGCGACAACCCTCCTCGTCACCATCGCGATTGAGTGGCAGCAGCTCGTTCTCACAGAACTTACCGGCCTCTTCCAGAATCGCTTCCACGGTATCGGGATCCACTTCCTCGAAACCGGGTAGTGCTTGCAGACGGCTGCCATCAAGTACTTCGTCAAAGATAAAGCGCATGTCGCGCACAGGAGCTTTATAACTGAGCATGATTTAGTTCCTCAGGGGTTTTCCGGTGTTCAACATGTGATCAATACGGGTTAGGGTGTCGGCATTACGCAGCAGGGTATTGAAAGCGCCAAGATCTCGGATATAAAGGTCATCCTCACTGCATTCTCCCACCTCATCACCAGTGAGAATATCGACCAGGGCGGCACCGACCACCAGGTCGTGCGGAGTGGCCTTGCCGGCTGCGGCGAAGGCCTTCAATTGCTCTAACATTTTCTCTTTTTCGCTCTCACCAGTGAGCGGAATGCTACCGGTAGGCTGTGGGTGGTAATCAATGGCCATCGCCAGTGCTCTGGCCTTGGCGTCGGCCAGCAGGCGATCCCGATTCATGGTGATCCGGTCACCCTCTCCCAGCAGGCCCATACTCCGTGCCTCGGCAGCAGAACCGGAGACCTTCGCAGTCGCAATCAGCTCAAAGGCCTTTAATGCGGCGCTCTCACTGTCAGTGCGGGCATTCCAACGTTAAAGCATCTCTTTGCAACCACCCCAGGCAGGTACTAAACCCACACCGATCTCGACCAATCCCGCATAGGTCTCCGCATGTGCTTGAATAGCGTCGCTGTGAAGCAGTACCTCGCAGCCACCACCGAGCGCCATGCCTGATGGAGCACCCACAACAGGGAATGGAGCCGACTGCATCTTTCGATAAACCTGTTGTCCCACCTGCACTAACTCGGGCAGAGCACTCCAGTCCTGATCTAAAATCGCCTGCCTGATCAGGCTGAGATTGGCGCCGGCGCAGAAGGCAGGGCCCTCGTTATAGAGCACCAGGGCCTTGAAGCGGCTTTCAACAGTATCGATTGATTCGTCAATCATTTGCAGGATCGCCGGCTCCATCGCATTCATCTTGGCATGAAACTCCAGACAGGCCACGCCTTCACCGATATCCCACAGCGTAGCCGCGCTGTTCTGAGCCAATGGCTGGTTACGCAGTTTGATGTCGGCCAGCAGCAGCACACCCTCTGGACGCTCAATATCGCGGTATTGACCATCAACAGAGAACTGCTGGCGTACACTATTCTCGATCCGGTAAAAACTGCCATTGCCGAGCTTTTCAAGGATGGTCGGCACCTCACGCCCCTCGGCCTGCAGGCGCTCTGCAAACCAGGCGGCACCCAACTGATCGATCAATTCAAAGGGACCATATTTCCAGGCATAACCCAACCTCATCGCCTCATCCACACCACTAATCCGGTCACAAATCTCCGGCAGCAGTGATGCGGCGTAACTGAGGGTGTTGGAGAGCACTTCCCAGGCATAGCGACCTCCACGGTCCTCGTGGCTAACAAGACTACGAAGACCGGATTTTGCTGACGCCAGACTTTCAAGTTCCGGCTTGGCGACAGGATAGTAATCACCGCTAAGCAGATGCGTGCTCTCCATCCGTTTTTTACCGTTAGACTTATTGATGCGGTAGAAACCACCCCTGCCCTTTCGTCCGGTATAGTCCTCTGCAATCATTTCACTGATCATCTGCGGGGTCTTTGCCAATGGGTGAAATTGATCCGTCGGCTCCAGGGTGGAGGTCATACTATTGATCAAGTGGGGTCCAAGATCAATACCGATCAAGTCCCATAACCCAAAGATGCCTGTCTTTGGGATGCCGACCGGACGGCTCATAACCGCATCGGCCTCTTCCACCGTGACACCCTGCTCGAAAGCACTCAACAATCCGCACTGCATCCAGTAGATACCGATGCGATTGGCAATGAATCCCGGGGTGTCCTTGCAGGCAACAATGCCTTTACCGAGTTGCACGTCAGCAAATTCGCGGATCTGCTCCAGGGCCTCCGGACGGGTCTTCTCACTTCCCACCAACTCCAGAAGACGCATATGACGCGGTGGATTAAAAAAGTGGGTAACAAGGAAATCCTGGGTAAATGCCTCTGTCTGCCCCTCGACCAATAGTCGCAGCGGAATGGTCGATGTATTTGATGAAACCACGGAGCCGGGCTTACGTACCGCGTCAACCCGCTTGTAGAGGTCACGCTTGATATCGAGATGCTCAATGACCGCCTCCACGATCCAGTCACAATCCGCCAGCAAATCGAGATCATCCTCAAGGTTACCGATGGTCAGGAGATTGGCGTTATCAGGCTGCATAAAGCCACCTGTCTTATGCAGACGCTGAACAGCAGATTCCGCCACTTGATTTCGGTTTTCTGCACCATCAGGAACGATATCCAGTAACACGACTGGAAACCCCGCATTGGCTACCTGGGCGGCAATACCTCCACCCATAACCCCCGAACCCAGCACTGCAACACGCTTAATATTCGAACTCATAAATCACACCCGCATTGACGTATTAATTACCATCAGGTCATAACATTTCGGCGTTGCTTATTGTTCATTCGGCATGAACAAACATCCCTCTTCGCGCCTCGATTAACGCTTTTTCAGACACAACAGGGCCTATTGGATTAGTGTTAACAGGTCCTAGCTGGGAAAAGCGAACTGAACACCTTCGCGCACACCCGCTGACGGCCAGCGCTGCGTGATGGTCTTACGCTTGGTATAGAAACGTACCGCATCCGGACCGTAGGCATGCAGATCGCCAAACAGTGAGCGCTTCCAGCCACCAAAGCTATGGTACGAAACCGGTACCGGCAGTGGCACATTGACGCCGACCATACCAACCAGAATATTGTCAGAGAAGTAACGGGCCGCTTCACCGTCGCGGGTAAAGATGCAGGTACCGTTGCCATATTCATGATCATTGATCAGCTGCATCGCTTCTTCCATTGTATCGACACACATAACCTGTAGCACCGGACCGAAGATCTCGTTGATGTAAGAGTGCATTTCTGCGGTGACATTGTTTATTAGGGTGCCACCAACAAAAAAACCATCCTCGTAACCAGCCACCCGTGCATCTCGGCCGTCCACCTCTATGGTAGGATAAAACCAATCACTTTCTCCTGATGCTCTCGGACCAAAGTCATTATCGGGATCTGTGTAAACACCGACTTTGAGCGGCTCCATTGCGGTCTTCATCTTGGCAATAAATGCGCTTTGCGTCTCTTTACCGACGCAGACGGCAACCGACAGCGCCATACAACGCTCGCCGGAAGAACCGAACGCAGCACCAGTCAGTGCATTAACAGCATTATCCAGGTCGGCATCCGGCATGATGATGGCATGATTTTTAGCGCCGCCAAGTGCCTGGCAGCGCTTACCGTTAGCGTTGGCGGTAGTATAGATGTACTCGGCAACTGGCGTCGAACCAACGAAACTGACGGCTTGAACGCGATTATCGATGAGCAAGGTGTCGACTGCTACCTTATCACCATTGACCAGATTCAAAACACCTGCCGGCAAACCAGCCTCAGCCAACAGTTCAGCAATAAACAGGGTGGACGATGGATCGCGCTCGGATGGTTTCAATATGAAGGTGTTACCGCAGACAATCGCCATTGGGTACATCCACAACGGAACCATCGCAGGAAAATTGAACGGAGTGATACCGGCAACCACACCCAACGGTTGAAACTCGCTCCAGGAATCGATTGCCGAACCGACATTCTTGGTGTGTTCACCCTTAAGCAGCTCAGGTGCGTAGCAGGCATATTCAACGTTTTCGATGCCACGTTGCAACTCTCCGGCGGCGTCATGGGCGATCTTGCCGTGCTCCTCACCGATCATCATGCAGATCTTGTCGGCGTTGATTTCAAGCAGTTCTTTAAACCTGAACATCACCCGGGCTCTTTTGGCCGGCGGGGTGTTGCGCCAAGCAGGATAAGCGGCTTGGGCTGCGGCGATGGCTTCTTCGACGGTTTCAGCAGATGCGATAGCGACCTGCTTGCTGACTTCGCCGGCAGAGGGGTTGAATACGTCTTGGGTGCGTTCAGCATCAGTGCGTATTTCGCCATTAATCAGATGTCCAACAGTGGTCATGCTATTTCCTCAGGTAATGTGGAGCGAGCCATCAGGCCCGCCCAGGCATTGGGTAATTGCCGGATTATCCAGCGTTGTATCAAGCGAGTTCGTTGAAACTTTCACCCAATGCGTTGACCAGTGAATCGATCTCTTCTTTGGTGGTGATGAAGGAGGGCGCCAACTGGACCGTAGCGCCGCCACAGCGAATGTAGAAACCTTTTTTCCACATACGCATAGCCATATCAAAGGGTCGCTGCAATGGGCCTTCAGGGCCGGCTTCCAGGGTAAAGCCAGCTGCAAAACCGATACTGCGAATATCGGTAATGTATTTGCATCCTTTGAGGCTGTGTACCGCATCTCCCCAGTAAGGACTCATCCGTTTAACTCGCTGCGGAAGCTGCTCTTGCTGAATCAGGTTCAGAGATGCCAGTCCGGCGGCGCAGGCGACAGGATGGGCCGAGTAGGTATAACCGTGCAGCAACTCCGGCAAATAGTCGGGACCGGCATTTTCCATAAAGGTGTCGTAGATCTCCTGCTTACAGATCACCGCGCCCATCGGTATGGCGCCATTGGTCAACTGCTTGGCGGTATTGATGATATCCGGGGTTACACCGAAAGCCTCAGCACCGGTATCGGCACCCATTCGACCGTAAGCCGTGATGACCTCATCGAAGATCAGCAGGATATCGTGCTGGTCACAGATTTCGCGCAGACGGTCCAGGTAACCCTTAGGCGGCGGGATAACACCGGCAGAACCGGACATCGGTTCAACGATAACCGCGGCGATGTTGGACGCATCGTGAAGCGCAATCAGATCCAGCAGATCGCTGGCGCGTTCAGCACCGGTTTCCGGCTGTCCTTTAACAAAGGCATTTTCCGGCAGCAGGGTGTGACGCAAGTGATCCGCAGCCAAACCCTCAGCATAAGCGGTGCGATTAGGGCCGATGCCACCAACAGAGATACCTCCCCAGTTCACACCGTGGTAACCCAGGCCGCGACCAATCAATTTAGTCTTGGAAGGCTGACCTTTTTTACGCCAGTAAGCACGGGCGATTTTCAATGAAGTCTCGGCAGACTCAGAACCGGAACAGGTGTAGACCACCCGATTCAGTCCTTCAGGCATAAACTCGGTGATCTTTTCAGCCAGGGTGAAGGAGTTGGGGCTTGCGTACTGAAATGCAGGGACATAATCCAAGCGCTTAACCTGTTTGCTGACCGCCTCAGAGATTTCAGGACGCGCATGACCCAGCCCGCAAGTCCAGAGGCCCGACAGGCCGTCGAAGATATTACGTCTGTCGGAGTCGGTGTAGTAGTTGCCCTCGGCGGCAACGATGATGCGGGGGTCTTTCTTGAACTGTCTGTTACCGGTGAACGCCATCCAGTGAGCATCAAGCTGTGCCTGAGTCAGGCCTGCGGGTAGGTTGTTGTCAGCCATACTCATCCCTCAATGCTTGGATCTGTAAACTTACTATTGCGATGACTTTAGTCGAATTATTATTATGTTCTATTTATAATTATTAAATTAAACTTAAATCATTACTTAAGTAATTACGGGGTATTTCCAGCCCAGATGGATGGCCTCTGCTGCGTAAGCGGGATTCATGTAAACAATGTCTGGACAATAGGATACAAAATATGGTCAAAAGGACGGGCTTTAGCGGACAGATAGGTGATACCGATATCCGTCTATTGCGGATATTTCGGGTAGTGGTCGAAAATGGCGGTTTTTCGTCGGCTGAAATCGAACTCAACATCAGTATATCGGCGATCAGCATTGCGATAAATGATCTGGAAAAACGGTTGGGGATGAAGCTATGCCAGCGCGGCCGGGCCGGTTTCTCGCTGACCGATGAGGGCGTTGAAGTGTATCAGGCGGTACTGTTGCTGCTGGCATCGCTGGAGAATTTCAAGACCCAGGTCAATAGCATTAGCGCTCACCTCAAGGGCGAACTGAATATCGGCGTAACCGATAACCTCGTAACAATGTCCAACCATATGCGGGTAACCAATTCACTCTCGGGACTGAAACAGCAGGGGCCGGAAGTCAGGATCAATATCCGTATGATGCCACCGAGCGAGATTGAGAAGAGCGTGCTGGATGGGCGATTGCACATCGGTGTGATACCCGACTTTCGTCACCTGGCGGGATTGGAATTTATCGACCTGTATGATGAAGACTCGCTGCTCTACTGCGGCCATAAGCATGAACTTTTTGCGCGAGATGACAACCAACTGTGCGAAGCGGACATCCATCGGCTGGATGCCGTATTCCCCGCTGCAGCGGTGCCGTTGGAGAAAAAGTCGCTACTACAGATAATGAACCCGGCCGCGACTGCAACCGACCGGGAGGGAGCGGCTTTTTTGATTTTATCGGGCCAGTATGTGGCATTTCTGCCGATCCATTATGCAGCACGTTGGGTCGAAAAAGAAAAGATGCGCGCACTGTTGCCGGAGCGATACAATTTTAAGACACGCTATGCCGCAATTACCCGCAAAAGTGCGCGCCCTAATCTGGTATTGCAGACCTTTATCAAAGAACTGAACCGGCCGGAAAACGATCTCACCGAATAAACCGACATCCCCCTAAATCTCTTTAGTGTTCAACCATAAACCCATCCAATGTGTTTGTCTGCTCGGTAACTGAAAGTATTGAATCACCTCTGCGCTTTAGATCAATCGGCTGTCATTTTCTTCCTGTGCATCCACAACTGTTTGCTGATCGACTCGGATAGATGATCTCTGTATCTTGTCCGGCAAGAGCTCAATAAAAGCTCACCTGAATCATCATAACAACGAGCAGTCCAGGCGAGGATATGCCCTCAGGACGAGGGCATCGACAGGTCATGGCTGTCACAACGACGCAAGGCTGCCCACTTTCAGCATCCCCCAGCGGCCGATGTGGAATAACCAATCAGTTTTTGGCTTCTTCTCTTTGATAACGTGGAGCACCTTCCGCATAGGCAGCGTCCATCGTCGCAGTAATACACTTCAGGGAATAACCAGCTGAAATACCATCATCACAGGTAAACTCAGCCCCCGTCATGGGACGGCTGGCATCACTGGTCAAGAAATGAAAAAACGGAGCAATGGCACTCGCTTCGCGAATCTCACCGGAGATCAACTGGCTAACAATGGCAAAGTCGTGAGCACCAGGGTATTGCATACCGGTAATCACCGCCCCTGGATTAATGGAATTCACCCGTATTTTATTTGGTGCCAGCTCAATAGCTGCTGTACGGCACAGCATTTTGGTAGCCGCTTTCGAAGGCGAATAAGCAGAGAAGTTTAGCGTTGTGGTGTTTGCGGCCGGAGAGATAGTTGCGGCAATTGAGCTGTACTCGGCCATGTAAGGTACAGCGTAGTGAATACCGGCATAGACATGATCGAAGTTGACTTTGAACAGCTTACGCATTCGTTCGTAGCTCAGATCAGGCAACATGTCTTCCTCATTGCTATAGCCGGCATTCAGGTACAATGCATCGATCTTGCCACCATCAAAAGTGGCCGCGGCTTCTTCAATAAACCGTTTGACTTCCAGATGATCCGAAACGTCGCACTTAATGAAGGTGGCCCCGATCTCCTCTGCGATCTGCAAGCCATTGTCACGACGACCACAGATAACCACACTGGCGCCATGCTCGACCAAATGCTTGGCCGCCGCCAGCCCCATACCAGAGGTACCGCCCGTGATGACGACGCGCTTACCCGTCACCGAGAATGGATTTTTCATGATGAATACTCCTGTGCGTTTAATCTGTTAGCTACTTCAATTGGTGTTGGCTCATTGTCGTGACAGATCAAGGATCTGACGAAGCTCCCAGTCAGTAACCATTTCTCCGTCCCGTCCGGTCTCGGTCAGGTACTCGTTGTACTCTTCGTTCCGCATTCTGCGGTTTTCGGAAAATACCCACCCGAATTCGCTACCGAACGCGTCCTTGACCAATTCCGATTGCCGGAAGGCATGGAATGCTGAATCGTGAGAGGAACCTTTCATTTCTAATGCTCGCTTAGGAAAAAAACAGGACCCATGCGAAAATATTCCGCAAGACTTCTCGATACATTCAGGCGAACAAGGTATCGAAAACACGAGCTAGAAGTTCGGGCTGAGAACTAACTCCCAGTTTCTGGTAGATATTTTTGCGATGCACGCGTTCGGTGGCCGGAGAAATATCGAGTTCGCGGGCACAGCCCTTTGAAGAGTAACCGCGAACAAGATACCCAAGAATCTCCAGCTCTCGCTTGGTAAGCATGTTGGATGCGATGTTTTTCAACTTCGGTGCTATTGCGCTGGTTGAATCACCCCCGTCTCCGCTTGTTACTCCGGCCGCTACTTTACGAGGCCGATCATGACTTAAGATTGCCTGTCTTATCGTCGAGGTCCGCGCTTCCAACTGGTAAGCCTCATTTATGCTAAAGGGCGGCAAAGCACTGGTATGCCCCATACATATGACATAATCTGCGCTGTTCTCCCCCTGGATCGCAAATGCCACCTCGAATGGATCTTTCATGATGAATGCTCCTGTACGTCTATTCTGTTGGTTTCCTAAATTGGCGTTGGTTCATTGTCATGACAGCTCAAGGAAGCGGCGAAGCTCGCAGTCAGTAACCATTTCTCCGTCCTGTCCGGTTTCGGTCAGGTACTCATTGAACTCTTCGTTCTGCATTCTGCGGTTTTCCGAAAATACCCGCACGAATTCGCTGCCGAACGCGTCCAGGGCCAATTCCGATTGCCGGAAGGCATGGATTGCTGAATCCATCTTGGTGTGCAGCCGGACCCAGTCGGGAAGTTGGTCGATTTTATCCCAACTAGTGTAGTGTCCTGAATAAAATATTCATTTATAATTCCCAGTGTTCCGGTTTATGGCAAAGGAAGGAAAAAATGAATTCAGCAGT
>JAHXHU010000050.1 GCA_025656375.1 Candidatus Thiodiazotropha sp. (ex Ustalcina ferruginea)
CGTCATCAAAAGCAATATCGAGAAAACGGGTCTGTTGATGTACTTTTATATCAACAGGGTGGGGGTGCTGTGCCATCAGGTTTTCTCTCCAGTGAGTGGTTCTGCTTCGGGCCAGCCCTTGATATGCTTTCTGATCAGATCAGCAAGCATTGCTATGTGGCCGGGGGTGTCGTTCAGGGCAGGGATATAGGCATACGCTTTTCCTCCCGCTTGCAAAAAGGTGTCCCGATTCTCTTCTGCGATCTCCTCAAGTGTCTCAAGGCAGTCAGCGGAGAAGGCCGGGCAAACTACCTGTACACTTTCGACCCCTTCGGCACCCCACTGCTTCAATGTCTCATTGGTATAAGGTTTAACCCACTCCTGGGCGCCGAATCGAGATTGAAAAGAGATATGCCACTGATCCTTTTCCAGACCTAGGGATTCCACAACTTGGTTGGTGGTGGCATAACACTCATCGGGATAGGGGTCGCCAGACTCATAGTAGTCTTCAGGTATGCCGTGAAATGAGAAAAGCAGTTTCTGTGCCTTACCTGATTGGCTACGGAATTCACGAATACTCTCACTCAATACGTCGATGTAGGCTGGTTCATGGTAGTAGCGTTGAATAAAGCGAACTTCAGGAATCCAGCGCCAGCGCTGCAATTCATCAGTGACGGCATCGAAGATTGAAGCCGTCGTGGTAGCGGAATATTGGGGGTAGAGGGGGAGTACCAACAATCGCTGGATGTTTTGCTGACGTAAGGCATCCAAGGCATGCACTATTGAAGGTTTGCCATAACGCATCGCAAGGGCAAATCTAACCTTACCCTTAAGACGAGGTACCAGCGTAGCCTCCAGTGCGGCATGTTGCTTTTTGGATATCGCTAACAGGGGGGAGCCCTCTTCTGTCCAGATAGAGCTGTAGGCCTTAGCGGAACGTTTGGGCCTGACCCTTAGCACAATACCGTGGAGTATGATCTGCCAAAGTATCCAAGGGATAGCGACAACCCTTGGATCGCTCAGGAATTCAGCCAGGTATTTGCGTACCGCACCTGTAGTCGGTGAGTCAGGGGTGCCCAGATTGATGATCAAAACACCAAGGCCGCCGTCAGCTTTTTTCAATTGATCAGACTGATTAATATACTTCATAACTTCATTTCCGATTAGCTGAACGGATTTTTGCCTCTATGCGTGCACTATTCAACAGCTCTTTATTGTGTATTTTGGGATAGAGACGCCACAGACGCTCCACGACTTCCGCTTGTTTGACTGCAACCTGCTCAAGTCGGTCACGGGTGGCGTTGTTAAGACCGGGTAACATCAGCATCTGTGGTGCTTTATAGGCAATGTAGTCAGTGATAAGTTGCTTCTCCTCCTGCTCCTTCCAATCCTCGCAGATGGGTAGTTCGGGGAAATGCCATTCGTTGTGCATAACATCGATAGGCTGGGAATAGGCCGTCTGGCCTCCCTGATCGTTGGAAAACCATAGGGTTGTGGGATTTTGTCCACCCCGTCCTCGTACCGTCGCCTCCAGCACCGATGCATGTACCCTCGGGTTATAACCATCATTATTTGTCAATCCCCTTTTTAATAGATGGTTTGAGATGAATGAGAAGTCACCTTGTGCCGCAGCGATCCATTTAGGTGCAGAATTGAGTGCCATCTCCTGTTCTGTGCGACAACTTTGCAACAGTGTCACAGGCTGTTTTTCCTCCTCATCCAGTAACCATAACTCATACCTGTCAGCGAGTGGGAAAGGCAAGGCTTCAACGACCGTCTCCAACTGCTCAATCAGCTGTTCAGCTGATTTGATCATGTCACGCACATTGAACAAAGGATTGACCGGTACCTGTTTTAATCCTGCAGAGACAGACCAAAGCCCAAAGGTATAGTATTGTTGGCCACTGTAGGGCATATTTGCCCATAAGCCCTGGGGCCTATCGCTAAGAACCTGAATTTCCCAATGAATACCGTTACTGCTAAGTGCACGGGCAGTATCAATGTTAAATACCTGCAGCGTGCCATTGATAGGGTTGAGTCTTCGCAAACTGAATGCGTTATTCAGACAACTGTTCATGGTATGAGACTACCTTAGGCAGCGAGAACAATCGAGGATTGGCCAGCTATTTGCTATATTGATCTAAAATATCTATTTCTAAACGGGGAGGAGTTAACATGGTGCGAGAAACAGCTGGGGAAACCCACAGCTCTTATGGACTAGAAAACCACGGTCTCTACAATCTCAACGATATCTACTGGAATTTACCCACACCGCGGTTGATTGAACAGGCGGTATTTCGCCGTGAAGGACAACTCAGTCATCTGGGTCCCCTGGTGGTCAGGACCGGGCATCACACCGGTCGTTCCGCCAATGATAAATTCATCGTCGATGAACCATCAGTCAGTAATGAGATCTGGTGGGGTGACATCAATAAGCCGATCTCCGAGGAAGCCTTTGAGGGCTTACATGCGCGCCTGGCGTCCTATTTACAAAATAAGGATGTCTATGTGCAGGATTGTTATGCAGGTGCGGATCCGAACTATCGCTTACCTGTGAGAATCATTACCGAGAATGCCTGGCACAATGTGTTTGCCCGTAATGTCTTTATCCAGGCGAAGGAGGAGTTAGCTGATCATATTCCGGGCTTCACAGTCATAGATGTACCTCGCTTCCACGCCATTCCTGAGGTGGATGGTACAAGGAGTGAAACCTTTATCATCGTTAACTTTGCCAAGAAATTGGTATTGATTGGTGGTACCAGTTATGCAGGCGAGATCAAAAAGTCGATCTTCAGTGTGATGAACTATCTGATGCCTCAACGTAATGTGATGCCGATGCACTGCTCGGCTAACATTGGGCCCAATGGAAAGACGGCTCTTTTTTTTGGACTGAGTGGCACTGGAAAGACCACGCTATCCGCTGATGCCAGCCGTACCCTGATCGGTGATGATGAACACGGTTGGAGCAATGACGGTATTTTCAATTTCGAAGGTGGTTGCTATGCCAAAATGATCAAACTGTCACCGGAAAATGAACCAGAGATCTTCGGTACCACCATGCGTTTTGGCACGGTGCTGGAGAATGTCACCATGATGGCCAATACACGGCGCCTCGATCTTGATGATGGCACACTCACTGAAAATACGCGTGGTGCCTACCACATCAGTGCCATCCCAAATGCAACACTGGACGGGGTGGGGGGTCATCCTGAAACCATACTCATGCTGACTGCAGATGCGTTTGGTGTGCTGCCACCCGTTTCTCGGCTTGATTCTGCACAGGCAATGTACCATTTCATATCTGGTTATACTGCACGGGTCGCTGGCACGGAGAAAGGAGTAACAGAGCCGTCACCTGTCTTTAGCGCCTGTTATGGGGCACCCTTCATGCCGCTACACCCACAACGATACGCAGAGCTGTTGGGTAATCTCATCAAGATTCACAAATCCGGTGTGTGGTTGATCAACACAGGTTGGACAGGGGGACCCTATGGTATGGGTAATCGTATGCCAATACCTCACACTCGCGCCATGGTCAATGCAGTACTGGATGGCAAACTGAACGACGTACCCATGCGCAAGGATCCAATCTTCGGTGTGGATATACCGACCCAGGTACCGGATGTACCGTCGGAAATTCTATTCCCTAGAGACACATGGAAGGATCAAGGTGCCTATGACGCCCAGGCGCATAAATTAGCTGACATGTTTCGTGAGAATTTCCGGCTTTTTGCTGATCAGGTATCAGACGATATCAAGTCCGCTGCACCGAGAGTTGGGTAGATGCTGCGTTTTGAGTAACTTGAGTAACGGGATTCGATTCGCCCGAGAGTGTATCTAAGGGTGCATTGAAAATTTACTCATTCCGGTAGATGCGAAGTATAGAGCCGGAATAAAAAAAGCGGTTAGTCGGATTTTAAGATCGAGGTACCGGTGAAAACGCTGGAAAAGGAACTCATCCAGTGCGCGTTTCATCATATCCGGGAGCGCAAAACACTGTATATTCTGATCGACGAAGCACATCTGTTGGATATGCAGGTGTTGCGGAAATTGCGATTATTGTTCGAACAGTTTCCGAAAAAACATAGCCTGATCTTATTCGGCCAGCGGGATCTATTGCATTACCTGTCGCTCAACGTGAACCGGGATATCAAGAGCCGGATCACCTACTCGGCAACCATAAAACCGCTCAATGATGACGACATGGAGCGCTACATCGTCATTCCCAAGCCGGAAACCTACCTTCGCCGGAAAGGGCGGTCATACACTCGGTCACACCGTTCATGAACGCCTTGCGATCCCCCTGCCAATGCAACGCCTCGCCGACGAAGACATCGCAGAAAAAAGGCACCAGCACGAAGTCTCCCTTGGGTAGCGCCATGCCCAGACCGTGCAGGTAGACCGGCACCATCGGCACCATCGGCACCTCGGGACGGCGTTGGGCGATATGAGCGATACCGGTCTTGAATCGTCCCACTCTTTCCGTCTCTCCACGGCTTCCTTCGGGAAAGAGTATTAGGATGTCGTCGTTGTCGAGTGCCACGACAACTTCGGCCAACGGGTCATCGTGGCTGGCCTTGACGCCTCGGCGCAACGGGATGATGCCGATGATGTTGAGCGCGAACCAGGCCAGCCACCGGTTGCGCAGAAAGTAATCCATTGCGGCCACGGGGCGCAGTTTCGGCAGCAGGCACAGTGGGAACAACGATATCAACACTAGGGTGTCAAGGTGGCTGTTGTGATTGGCGATGACAACCGCCGGTCCCTGCGCGGGCAGCAGTGACCTGCGACGCACATTCAGACCGATAATGACCAGCACCAGAGGCCTTACGATCAACAAAAAGAATAAAAAACGCAGTAGCTTGGTCATGAGAACTCAGTAGTGCAGATAGTGGAGGTAGTGGAAAAACAGCGGCGACGTAAAGGTCAGACTGTCCACCCGGTCCATGATGCCGCCGTGACCAGGTATGAGATTGCCGCTGTCCTTTACCCCAATATCCCGTTTGATGGCGGATATAACTACATCACCGAGAAAGCCCCCCAAACCGATAAGGAGACCGGCTGCGAGTGCCTCCTGGTAGGAGAACGGCGTGAGATAGGGCGCAATCAACCATGCCGCCAATACGGCGGTCAATACACCGCCCAGCAATCCCTCCTTGGTCTTTTTGGGACTAACCTTGGGAACCACAGGATTTTTTCCGAATAGTTTGCCCCAGGTGTACTGGGCCACGTCGTTGAACTGGGTGAGAAAGATCAGAAAAAAGAGCAGCCCTGCACCCCCGGCCAAGTTTTTCTCGGCGGGCAAGACCAACAGAAACGCAGCATGGCTGAGGCTGAACACAGTGGTCATCAGGCCCCAGTGCAGCGTACCTGCCGCCTTGAGAAAACCATCAGTCTCACCCGCCAGTACCATGCGAGCGGGAATTATCAGGAACATGAAGACCGGGATAAAGATAATGAACATCCCGTACCAGCCGATCGCAACCCAGTAAAACTGGACCGGAATAGCGACAAAGGCCCAGAATATCACCCGCCGGTCCACCCTGCGGGTCGGTATCATCGAGAGAAACTTCTTAAAGGCGAGAAACGAGATGAATGCCAGAAAGATAATGGAGATAGTGAGCGAGACAGCGATGGCAAGAGTAAAAATAACCACCATGACCCACCAGGATCTGATCCGATCCCCAAGTTCCCGGTAGTCGGATCCGGTACGGTGACGCAGCACCTTGACCAACAGGCTGGAGAAGAGCAAAAGCGCATAGACACCGGCCAGCGCCCAGATGACAGGCATGGCGAGATCACTCATTGCCAGCCCCTCCTCCAGCAGTTTCAATCAAGGCATTCCTGGCACGGTTGATCAGGGTGGCGACCGAGAGAACCACCATGGCCCACACCAGCCAGTCGATCCAACGGCCAGCCTCGATTCCCATCCCCAATAGTAGACATAGCAGGCCGAACCCAAAGGCGCGATCACTCTTGCCGAAAGGCCCGTCATAACGCCGCGAGGCCCCGATCTGCACCGAGACCACGCCAACCATCTCAACCATCACGGCAACGACCACAAGCACGATTACCGATAGGGAGTTGATGCCGGATACCAATGCCAAAGGCAGGTAGAGGACACTATCCGATATCACATCCCCCATCTCGTTTAGAACCGCGCCGAGTCTGGTCTGCATCTGGTGTTCACGGGCTAGCATTCCATCGATGGCATTGAGGGCCATGCGAAGAAAGAGCCACAGCGGCATTAGCAGCAACAGCAGCATGCTGTCAGGATTGAGGGCGATGGCTACACCGAGCGACACCGACAACAACATGGCCGTAATGGTGACCATATTGGCGGTAATGCCGAATCTGACCAGAGAAACGTTGAGCGGGCGCAGCAAATTCTGGAAGCGAGGTTTTAAATCGTAAATGCTGGGCATGATTGTTCCCTGTTATAATGAAATTATTGTTTCCATGAATTGGCGACAGCGCATCGCATAGTAGCTCAATAGCAACTCAGGCATCAACGATTTCCATCGTAAATGGTATGTGCGCTCTTCGACAGACCCACAGCAAACATCAGCGACTTGCAATGGTCTTCAAGATAATGCGGTACTGTTTTATTAGAGCCATAAAACCACGTCCTTAGGACGTGGAATTGGTCCGATGGCTCTGCCAGTCGGACATATCAAACCTACTCATGCACCCTATCGTAGTTGTCGCCAAACAGCTAGATAGGAGCAGAAGCATGAGTAGATTTAGTAAGTTATCGGATGTGATATGGCATTGCCAGTATTACATAGTATGGGTACCTAAATATCGATACCGAGTATTGAAAGATAAGGTTGGGTATGAGGTGATGAAAACGATCCGTGTCTATGCGGAGAGGGCTGTGAGGTTGTGGAATTGAATGTCCAATGTGACCATGTCCATTTCTTGGTTCAGGTTCCTCCGAAGGTATCCATTTCGAAATTGATGGGAGTGGTAAAAGGTAAATCAGCGATCCAGGTGTTCAAGCAATTTCATTACTTGAAGAAGAAGCCCTATTGGGGTAACCACTTTTGGGCCAAAGGATACTGTGTTGATACAGTCGGAGTCGATGCTGAGATGATACGTAAGTATGTAAAATACCAAGAGCGATTAGAGAAGAACCTTGATTTGAATTTAGACTAAAAGTTAATTCAGGGCGACAATGTGGTGAGCCTTCTTAGAGGGCTCACCTATACGCCCTTATAGGGCGCAATCAAAACCACGTTCTTAGAACGTGGATTCTTTACTTTACCTGGCAAGCTGCCGGTTCACTGCCAGCACGCATTGCCACCATGAGCTGAAATCACGCATGCGAAAGATCAACGATCCACTGGCGCTGATGTTCGAAGGACTTGTCGGTGTGTAAATCTACGCCGCAAAGAAAGTCGCGGCTGGCACAGCGGGAGACACAATGGCAATAAGGGGTGGCTTCCATTGAAACCTGGGCTCATCCTTGCTTAGGCATAGTAACGACCCTTGATATTTGAGGTTCATAGAAGTTCGCTACACTGATTTTTGTAAGCAAACTTGAGTCTGTCATATTTACATTCTTATTTAACTTGATGTTGCCTGCTTATTAACACATATCAGAATAACTTGCTGTTTGGGATTCTGCGGATGAGTCATTATCACATGTCCGTAACGACCAGTGACATCTTGATGACAAACTTTCAAGTGAAGATTTGACCTGCCATCACAACGTGCGTACTCGATACCCTTATCTTCTTCCAAGGCTCCTTTAATACCATCAAAGCTTCCTCCCAAGACGATCTTTACACCACTCAGAGGACCAAAATCGTGTAGTCCGATAAATTGAAGAGGATTACCTAAGACTTCGATTTTGTCATTTGGCGTATAAAATCCATCCACATCAGCACGCTTTACACTCTTCATTTTCCGGATGTCATACAAAGTCCGCTCCATACCCCGTATCCTTGGATCTTTATCAACACCCTCCTGGAATTCCACAGCAGGGAAATCCGCACCATAACAGGTGGTCAGATCCAATAGTGCCTGGGTTGATATCTCTGCATGGAGGTTTACACTATTGAATAAGCTGATACAGAAAATGACTGTTGCGTACTTTCTTCCATTTCTTTTCATTTAGGGTCCTTGGTAAACGCATTGGACTACAGTTGTATCTACGGCTGAAAAGGGTATTGAGGGGTTTTCATGAAATAAAAACTTCTTTGATAGCGTAAATAACAACAAATGCCAGTACCCTTTCTTTTCACCGACATAAAGTGAAAGATCCGATTCACTATCCACTCTTACCAGCTTCGTCCCTCGATCTGTGATTTTCTCTACAAGGGTCTCAACGTCTTCCTCGAATCGCGCAAAGGGGCCGATGTACAAACCGTGAACATGCCCAATATAGACGGGCTTCAATCCGAACAGGTCGAGCTCGCTTACAACATGATATTGAAATCCTCGCGAGCGTTTAACCGGCTTTACAATCCCCTGTTGCTTGAGTTGATTGATTTGCGTGATCGCTTCGCCATACTTGTTAGCTGCAAAATATTGGCACGTCACCATTTGCTCGAAATCTCTGACTATTTGCGGTTGGTCTGCCTGTGTACCAGCAACCGAGGTACAACCACTTGACAGCAACAGGTTGATTAATAGACCCATGAATAAGGGTGTTTGTTTTGTCATCTACTGCTTCCGTTAATGTCGAAATTCATTCAGTACATTGATCACCCTGCTTCTGTTCAGACACCGATTTCTTCGGCACCCTGTATTTCCTCCTGCGCGGTGCTTCAGCTCTCAGGCTCGTAGCGAATCACTGTTTCCGCTTCACCCCGTTCGAAGATAAAGACATCCCGATTTCCCCAGTAGACCAGCGCTTTGGGTGGCGTAAATTTTCCATTCCTGTAACCCATATGGGTGGCATCCGATAACCGCCAGGCATAATTAATGGGCTTGTCGTCCTCAAAAATCAGGACGATATCCCACTTCCGATGCCGGGTGGATCGCGGCGCCCCGTAGCGCCGGATGACCTCTTCCCTCCCCGGGATATCCAGCTCAACTACCTGCTGGTGTTTTGCACCATCAGCATCATACCAACTGACTTCCATAAGCTCCGGCACCCGTATTTTGTTACTAGGAGAAACGGAATACCCCCCCCCAGGCATCATCCCCGGCTTGAGTTCAGTACCAGGAAGTGATTTATGACAGATCCGGTCTGGTGAAGTGCACCATACTATGCCAAACACGCTTTTCGTCCCCAGATTGGCCGGTGATGCAATATTCATACGGGTGCCATCCCAGCCGGCCAAGGTGCCTGCAACTGTGGTGCAACCACTCGACAGGAACAGGTTGATTACCAAGCTCATGAATAAGGGTGTTTGTTTTGTCATCGGTTTCTTTCCTTCATTTCGAAATTAGTGTAGTACATCGACACCCCTGTTCTGGTTTAGCCAGCGGTCATAGGTAGCCATATCAACGGTGCCCAATTCTCCCTCCCGTGCGGTGCCGCGATCAATATAGACGCCCAACTGCTGATAGAGCGGATCGTCACGCTGGTAGACCGGCGTTGCACCGTTCGGCTCCTCCGGATTCAGTACGTCCTGTTGCTGCTGGTCATGCCAGTCAGGATCATTGGGATAGCGGACTTCACGGTCGAAATTACCGCCCGAGTCATGGAGTGTCGGGTTACTGATGGTTCTGTGCTCAGTGCGCAACTCTCCCATCTCGACACCCGCGTCTTCCGCCTGGTTGAATATCCATTGTAGGGTGACATCGGAGAGGTCGCCGTTCTGCGCGACACTCTGGTCGTTACGGCTATAGCCACCGCCGATATCGGAGTGAGCCCCGAGAAAACCCTGCTCGACCCTGTTGCCTGAGAGGCCGCCACCGCCATGGCGGTCGATCGAGTCCTGCGGAAACAGTAGGCGGTGCTCATTCAGGGCGTAGGCCTGAGCCACATGGCCGATGCGATCGGAGAGGGTGTGGTCATACAGAAAGCCGCAACTGTTGGTCGTCGAGCCATCCGCCATGGAGGTGCTGACGCTGTCAAACAGCCCCATGAAGCGGAGGGTAAAGGGTTGGCCATACTCTGGGTCGTCAAACTCCCCATTGGCCTGCATTTGGAGGATGGCATTGGCAAACTCGCGGGCCATGGCCGCACGCCGGCTGAAACCGACGATGTCGATCGATCGGTCACTTGACGTTCTTAGATGTTCCCTTAACATTCCAACAGCATCATTTATCAAATCCCTTGCGCCCAGCGCCAAGCACAGAGTCAAGCCTTCCGCCGGTGCCCACACCGCGGATGTAACGTGTTGAATCGAGCCCATTAGCTTCTTCATAGTATTGACGAAAGAGCTCGACATTACTGGTGACCGCCTTTTCCGGATCGGTGCTGTTCCGGTCTATCCAGGTGCCGTCAAAGGCCAGCAGAAACAGACCCAGCGGATCGATGCCATGCAACGGATCGGATGAGACGTAGGCATAGCGATTCAGACCGGCTTTCAGCCCGATGGGATCGGCGGTCAGGTATCGTCCTGTCTCCGGGTTATAGGTTCTTAAATAGTTGTAGTATTGACCCGTTTCCCGATCCGCATACTGCCCCGGCAATCGTAGGTTCAAGGTAATCGTCGCTGCCCGGATATCAATCTGGCCGAAGGGAGAATAGTCTGCCTGCCAAACCAGTCGGCCACGATCGTCTGTGGCGGCCCTGGGCGCACCCAGATGATCGGTATGGATGGCGTAGATACGGTTACCTTCGAGTTTGGCGACAGGCCGCTCTCCGAGATAGAGGTATTGAGCTGTCATCTCACCGTTGCCATTGATCTCCGCCGAGAGTCTTGAACCGTCGTAGAGATAATAGGTAACCGCCGGTGTCAGATCTTTGGCATAAGATATTTTCTTGATACGTTCACCGAAACCGTTATAGCCGTATTCAGCAATTAACTGTTTTCGGCCATCCACTTCTCGGTAGACTTTGCTCGGTCGCTGATCGGTATTGTATGCGTAGTGCAAATCACCCGCCTGGGTGGGACTGCCACTGGCATTGTACTGATAGATCGCTGCTTGATTTCTCTTCTCCGATCTTTTTTCGGATAGTCGGTTACCCTTGCCAGGGGGGAGATAATGATAGGCGTCGCTGCTGCGTTCGCCCTGCGGATCGGTATGGTCTGTGCGAATACGATTGCCCAACGCGTCATATTGATAGCGAAAAGCGCCCAGGGCGGTGTCGGCCCGAGTCAGCCTCCCCTGGCGGTCATGCCGGTAGTGCTGCAAGGCATTGTCAAGGTCTATGCCACTGACGTTGCCCTGCTCGTCGTAGCGGTACCGGAGTTGCAGGGTCTGGTCGTTTTCAAGAGCGGTGAGCCTGCCATTGGCGTCATAGCGATGGTTACTCCGAATACCGTTGCCATGCACCAGGCCACTAACGCCGTCACTCGGGTCCTGGTCGATTTCACCGATGATGGTGTGTTGGCTGAGGCCCAACATCCCTTCACGGGTGACGGCCCTGAGCTGACCGCGCTGCTCTCCCTCTGTATAGTAGTGATAGTTTAAAATTTGACCATCGGGCAGTTGCTTGCTGGAAAGCTGACGACTTATCGGATCATAGTTGTAACGGGTGGTAAAGCGCTTCCCATTGATCGAGCGGGTATGTTGTGTCAGTTTTCCATCGGTATGGTATTTGAACCTTTCTGTGGCACTGGATGCCTGGATCAGTATCAGCTGGCCCGTACTCCGGTCATAACGCAGGTTGGTTGTTTCCCACGCACGCTTCTTCCCGAACAACCGGTTTGCGGCGTCATATCGATATTCAACGATATTGTCTTGCGCATCCCGCTTTTGGACAGGATTTCCGGCAGGATCATAAATGAATTGAGTCGTGCCGCTGTCTGGGTTCTCTATCCGGACAATACGCCCAAAGTCATCTTTCAGATACTGAGTCCTATTGCTCCTGGCATCGGTCACACCGCTTGCCCGGCCTCTGCTGTCATAGTGCAGTTGTGTCGTGCCTGCATCAGGCTGGGTGATACTGAGCAACTGGCCCAAACCATTGTATTGCAGTTCGGTGATAATACCATTCGGCCCTTCGATGGCATTTAACCGGCTATCTTCATCATAGCGATATTGAATCTGTCGACCGTTCTGATCCTGATGTGCTGTCAAACGTCCATGAGCGTCATAAAGGTAGCTGACAATCCGAATCAATTCGCTATTTGAATTATATAGGTGTTGCTCGCGCAGACGCCCTTCTGTATCAATCTCATTCTGTGTTCGGGCACCCTTCAGGCCTGTGATGCCAATGGCTCTATCTGCGCCATCGTATTCCAGGCTAAATGTTCTGCCATCAGGGCCGGTAAGGCCTTTAAGCTTGCCCGTTTCGGTGTATCGGTAACTGACGCTCTTTCCTCCGCGCTGGTCCACCCTGGCAATTTGACCTTGTGGCGTGTATTGAATGCCAATAAGTATTTGAGTCCCACTCTTTAACTGAGTGGGTCGGCCATAGTCATCATAATTTTCAACGTGTAGTGTAGATCCCTCAGGGCCTATGATCGTTGTAATTCTATGGTTGTCGTCGTATTCGAGTCTCAAAATATCCTCGACATCGTCTCTCGGGCCATCAATGGCGGTGAGGTTGCCGACTGAATCGTAATCGAGTCGGGTGGTCCGCTCGATAGGTGTGTAACCACCCTCCGTTTCGGGGCGGAAGCCCCTTTCGGTGATCTGGGTAGCTTGGCCCTGGGGGTTGTAGCGGTTCTCCAGGCGGTGTTCGCCCTGGGGGTTGACGCTGGGACGGATGATGGCGCTGGGCTTTAGGGCTTGATCATCAGCGTATTCATAGCGTGCGATTGTTTGTGGCGCTTCGTTGTTCGCCTGCTGGGTGACCTCACTGGTCCGGCCCTGTGCGTCGTAGCGGTAGCGTTTGGTGATGCCGTCATTGGTGGCGGTCTCGCTCAGTTGCAGACGTTCGTTGTAGCGGTAACTGACATAGCCTTTTCCGCAACTGGAGCAGCCGGGACCGTGGATGGCGGAGACCAGGGCGACGCCGTTTCTGATTTCGGTGGTGTAGGTGCTGAGCTTGCCCTGGCTGTCGGTGACTTGGGTTTCACCCGGGGTGCTGAAGTCGAGTTTGACCTGGCCCACCTGGTCGGCATGGGTGCTGAGAATCGCCCGGTCCCGGTTGTCGTAGGCCCAGGTGGCGTAGCGGATGCCCCGCTCGTCGGTGATGCCGGTGAGGTTGTGGCTGTCGTGGGGGTCTTCGTAGTGGTAGCGCCGTTGGCTGTCGTCGGCACGGGTGACCTGTTTCAGGTTGCCCACTTCGTCGTAACGGTAGCGGGTCGCCTGGCCGGTCGGATCGTAGAGGGCTTTTATCCGCCCGTTGGGGTAGTGGTCAAGGCTGAGTTCCCGCCCTTGGGGATCGCGCACCAGAAACAGGTCGCCCTGGGGGTTGTAGAGGAGCCTGACCGTTTGACCGGTGGCCAGTACGATGCGTTGCAATTTCCCTTCGGGGCTGAACTGGAGTTGCCGTCCGTCGCGCCAGTGCCAGGTGAGCTGTGCTGCGTTGACCTGTAGCCAGCCATCGCTGACCCGGGGGGCGCTGTAGTGGTCTGTCTGGTCGGTGGGTTGGAAATGGATCACCCGACCGTCGCTTTGGCGCAGGCGATAGCTATCACTATTGGGGTCTGCCTTGAGCTGCAGGTCGTAGCTATGGCCCCAGCCGTGGCCCAGAGGACCGGCTTCGTCGTTGTGGCTGTTGTAGTGGCGCTTAAAAAGCAGGCCCAGCGTACCGGGCAGTGGGGTTAGATCGACCTCCTGCTGGTATTTGTTGCCGGTCACCACGTGGATCGGGTTGCCGGTGTGGCTGCTGGCCAAACCGCCTG
>JAHXHU010000124.1 GCA_025656375.1 Candidatus Thiodiazotropha sp. (ex Ustalcina ferruginea)
GCGCAAGGCACGGCGGGTCTACAGTCTCGCCTCACGGCTGCCGGGGACTAACCGCCTCGGCTTTCAGCCTTCCATGGCGCTCAGCGGATGAGACGCTGACGCGTGATCACCCTACAATACGTATCCCAGTGGTTTGTCATGAGTTTGAGCCAGACCACAAAGTGCTGGCGGGCAGGCTCCCTCTCCTCCCGGGTGCGGCGATTGTCGTGATACTTCGACAGGAGCGTGAGATCTACCGCTGCCTGGTCGGTAAAAGACCTGATATCCAGGTGAAATGGCCAAAGGGTCGATTGCAAAGGGGAAAGTCATACCGTCTGACATTGACGCTATCCAAACCAGATAGAGAGGATGATGCCTTACTGACCGTGGCCATACACTGGGGAACAAAGCACTATCGTGTGGTGGCTATCAGCGAGGTGTCTGAGAGTCTCACTTTCGATCCTAAAGATCTGCCCGGGGGTAAATCATGTCACTTGTCTGTAACCTATCGGGTCGGATTCCGCAGCATGACCGTGGTCAGTCCATCCTTCTCGCTGGCACCGCTCAAGCCCCATCTCAGGATGCTAAAGCCCCGCGAGGGGACAACACTGGTCGCTGGAGCCCCGGTCTCCCTCGTGGCCGAGGTGGACGATCCCCAGGGAGATCGTAGCCTCCCCGCTGCTCTGCGATGGTGCGTAGACGGAAAGTGCGTGGGGAAAAGCCCGCAAGCTTTAATTTCCGGCTTACAAGAAGGAGAGCATAGGCTACAACTCAGCATCGACGGTATGAAGCAGCCGGTTATTCAACGCACACTGAAAGTGCATCAGGCACCGAAAATATAATCCCAGTACTTTACCGGGCAACACTGAACAGGCCCACTAGACGGAATCTGCACCCACATCAACCAGAAAATCGTGCAATGTGCGTCCAGCTGTGGACTCATAGCGGGAACCGGTCATAACCAAGGTCTCGATACGATCGAGACGGAAGTGGCGAAAACCCCCGCGTAATTCACACCAGGCACCAAGGGTCCATTTCTGTCCCCAGTAAAACAGACCGAGGGGCCACAATACCCGCTCTGACGAGACCCCATCTGCCCGACGGTAGGCAATGTGTACCTTGCGCTGTTCGGTGATGGCCTTACGCAATGAGGCCACATGCTCGCGCACCTCATCTGGCACGTGATAGTTGGGCACCATCAAAGCTTCCCGATCAAGCACAGGTTTTAACCGTTCCGGTAGTACCGCCTCTACCTTACGCAAAGCCCGACTCGCTGCTGCAGCAAGCTCCCGATCCGACCAGCTTTGAACCATGCGCATACCGAACAGTAGTGCTGTCAGTTCCTCATCATCGAACATCAACGGAGGCAGACGAAATCCCTTACAGAGGCGATACCCGGCCCCCGCCCTAGCTTCTATGGGTACACCGGAGGCCGACAAGTCGTCGATGTCTCGATAAATCGTGCGTTGCGAGACCTCCAATCTTTGTGCGAGCGTCTGGGCGGTCAGATAGCGTTCAGTCTCCAGCTCTTGCGTGATACGGAAAAGGCGGTCGGCCCGACGCATCAGGCAAACAGCTGCGCCAGCTTTGCCCCCGGTTCATCAGCCCGCATAAAGGCCTCACCGACAAGAAAGGCATTCACCTGATGCGCTCGCATCAATGCAACATCCTCAGGCGCCTGGATGCCGCTTTCAGTCACCACGATCCTTTCAGCCGGTATCTTCGACAACAGCCCCAATGTGGTATCCAAACTCACATCGAAGGTGCGTAAGTTGCGGTTGTTAATGCCAATCAGACAATTATTCACCCGCAGTGCACGATCCAACTCATCGGCATCATGCACTTCAATCAACACATCCATCCCTAACTGATGGGCCAGATCATTGAGTGCACTGAGTTGCTTGTCATCAAGGCAAGCCACAATCAGCAGGATGCAGTCAGCACCGATGGCCCGCGCTTCATAGACCTGATAGGGATCGATAATGAAATCTTTACGGATCACCGGCAGGTTACAAGCATTTCGTGCCTGTTGCAGATAACGATCATGCCCCTGAAAGAAGTCGATATCGGTCAATACAGAGAGACAGGCAGCGCCCCCTTCAGCGTAACTCTGTGCGATTTTGGCAGGACGAAAATCCTCTCTCAGAACGCCTTTGCTGGGTGATGCTTTTTTAATTTCAGCAATCACACCGGCCTCTCCTGTCGCTATTTTCTGAGCAATCGCCGCGGTAAAATCCCGTGGTGCAGAAGCCTCAGCCAGTAATGCTTTCAGATTCTCAACGGGTTGCAGAGCTTTCCTTTCAGCAATCTCTTCCCGTTTACGGCGGGTGATCTTCAGCAGGATATCGGGAGTATTTGTCATTATCCTAGAATCCGCAGTTGAACAGGGATTTGTGGGAAATCCCGGCGTGCCCGGCAAGGCGTCGTTCGCCGTTAATGACTATTCCCTTAACAAGAACGACAACGCAGCAGGGTACGTCGGGATTTTTCACAAATTCATGTAGCGCACTACAACTCACCCAATGGGTGTGGTAAAAATCCATCACTTGATACGGCATTTCATTACCTTATGTCAGATTACAACGGTCAACTGCGGAATCTAGGATTATTCAATCAAAACTCTGTGACAGGATCACCAACTGATCGAGCCGGTTGCGCGCCTCACCGCTGGCGATGGCCTGGTCAGCCTTCTCAAGCCCCTGCTTCAGATCAGTTGCCAGTCCGGCTGTGTAGATTGCTGCACCGGCATTGAACACCACGATGTCACGGGCCGGTCCCGGGTTATCTTCAAGTACCCCACTAATCATTGTCAGACTCTGGGTAGCATCCTTCACCCGAATGGTATCGAGTGAATTGCGCTTCAGCCCAAAATCCTCTGGCTGTAGTGTAAAACGCCGAATCCGACCCTCTTTCAGCTCCGCCACGTCGGTGAGATCGCCTATGCTGATCTCATCCAGACCATCACGAGAGTGAACAACCATGACATGGCGGCTGCCAAGGCGCTGCAGCACTTCTGCCAAGGGTTCCAGTAGATCACTGCTAAACACGCCGAGTAACTGATTCGGCACACCGGCAGGATTGGTCAAAGGCCCAAGGACATTGAAGATGGTACGCACCCCCATCTCCTTGCGCGGGCCGATGGCATGCTTCATGGCACTATGATGGCCGGGGGCGAACATAAAACCAACACCCATCTCACGTACGCACTGCTCAACCTGGTCAGGTGACAGGTCGAGTCTCACACCAGCCGCCTCAAGCGCATCGGCACTACCCGATTTTGAAGAGACAGAACGATTGCCATGTTTAGCCACATGACAACCGGCCGCAGCGGCAACGAACATACTGGCTGTCGAGACATTGAATGTTCCGGAAGCATCACCGCCGGTACCGACAATATCAACGGTATGCGACAAACCGGAAATAGAGACACCGGATGCCAACTCACGCATCACCGAAGCGGCCGCGGTAATTTCGCTGACGGTCTCCCCTTTCATGCGCAGGCCGACAAGAAATCCACCGATCTGTGCCGGCGTGGCACAGCCGGTCATGATATTGCGCATGACACCTGTCATCTCATCGGCAGTGATATCCTGATGGGCCAGTACTTTATTGATGGCTTGCTGCATTTCCACGGATGCATCTCCTCTATCTGTTTACCCGGAATCTATTTCAGTCCGCCAATGAACACAAATCAGACTGTATTTTCAAAGATAATTGGGTGCGGCAGGGCAGCACCCTACATAGACTGTGTTCAATGGTGGATTAAACGCCTTCCACAAAATTTCGCAACAAATCGTGTCCATGCCGGGTCAGGATCGATTCCGGGTGAAACTGAACCCCCTGAATCGCCAGCGCTTTATGGCGCACACCCATGATCTCATCCATCCCATCCTGCAACGCAGTCCAGGCAGTGATCTCCAGACTGTAGGGAAGGGTCTCTTTCTCGATCACAAGGGAGTGGTAGCGGGTAGCCTGGAAGGGATTTTCCAGTCCCCTGAAGACGCCTGTGTCAGCGTGATGGATAGGTGATGTCTTGCCATGCATCACCTCCCGTGCATGGACGATATGGCCGCCAAATGCCTGACCGATGGACTGGTGTCCCAAACAGACCCCGAGGATGGGAATCCGTCCGGCATAGGCACGGATGGTTTCCACCGAGATCCCTGCTTCGTTAGGTGTGCAGGGCCCGGGAGAGATAACGATATGATCAGGGTGTATGGCATCGATATCAGCCACCCCGATCTCATCGTTACGCACAACTTTGACCTCAACCCCCAGCTCACCAAGATACTGCACCAGGTTGTAGGTGAAGGAGTCGTAGTTATCGATCATCAACAGCATGATTACGCCTCCTCATCACAGGCATGACGGTCAAGTCCGGCTTCAGCCAGGGCCACGGCACGGAACACGGCCCGTCCCTTATTCATAGTCTCCTTCCACTCCAGATCGGGTACTGAGTCGGCGACCACCCCTGCACCTGCTTGTATGTGCAGGATCTTATCTTTTATGACGGCTGTGCGGATCGCGATCGCTGTATCCATATTGCCGTTCCAGGAGAGATAACCTACCGCACCGGAATAGACACCCCGTTTAACCGGTTCAAGTTCATCGATGATCTCCATCGCACGAATCTTTGGTGCGCCACTGACGGTACCCGCCGGAAAGGTGGCTCTCAATACATCAATGGCACTCATGCCATCACGCAACTCTCCCATGACATTTGAGACGATATGCATGACATGCGAGTAGCGCTCTACGATCATCTTATCGGTCAGCTCTACCGTGCCGATCTTTGCCACCCGGCCGGTATCGTTGCGCCCTAGGTCGATCAACATCAGGTGTTCCGCCAGTTCTTTGGGATCGGCCAGTAACTCGGCCTCCAGGGTCCTATCCTCCTCCTCGTTATGACCGCGCCGTCTGGTACCGGCGATGGGCCGCACAGTGACCACACCATCCTCCAACCGAGTGAGTATTTCCGGAGAGGAGCCAACGATATGAAAGCGCTCCACATTGAGATAGTACATGTAGGGCGAAGGATTGAGTCCACGCAAGGCACGATAGAGATCGAGCGGCGGGGCCTGAAAAGGGATTGAGAGACGCTGGGAAACCACCACCTGCATACAGTCGCCTTCAAGGATGTATTGCTTGATTCGCTCGACGGCCTGTTTGTAACCCTGTTCGGTAAATCCGGAAACAAAATCGGACTCGCTGATCTGTCGCTCACTACCGCAGGCGTCGAGGGGCACCGGCTGACGCATGGCCCGAATCTGTTCGCGTATGCGTTGTTCAGCAAACGCCAGGGTACCACCCTGGGTGGGATCAACATGTACGATGACAAACATGCGCCCGGAGAGATTGTCGAAAACCACCACCTCATCGGAGACCATCAGCAGGATATCCGGCGTTCCCAGCAGGTCGGGATTGGGGCAATCAGCCAGCTTCGGCTCAATGTATCGAATGATATCGTAACCAAAATAACCGACTAAACCACCATTGAAACGTGGCAGACCATCCACCTCGGCCGCCTTATAACGCTGCTGAAAGCGCTCTATCCAAGCCAGTGGGTCATCCGTCTGATGGGACTCAATTACCTCACCATCGGTCACTACTTCGATCTGAAGCCCTTTGACATGCACTTGCGTGCGGCATGGTAGACCAATGATAGAGTAGCGTCCCCATTTCTCCCCGCCTTGTACAGATTCAAACAGATAGGAATAGGGACCATGCGCCAGCTTCATGTAGACGCTAAGGGGGGTTTCGAGATCGGCCAGGACTTCACAAACTACAGGGATGCGATTGTAGCCCTGTTGTGCCAGGGCAGCGAATGCTTGGGGGGTCATTTTCCTCTCCACACAATAGACCAAAAGACGGGGTTCAATAGGTTGGCAATCACCAACGCCATCGTGCACCGTTCATCAAGGTCTTGTTGTGTGAAAGTAGGGTCATTTTGTTTTGTTCTATATCAAATGCTGGTGCTAACCATAATCGAAAACCACACCCGTGCTCAAGCAGCACTTTCCAGGATACTACGAATCTCGGTCAACGAATCGATAACAACATCCGGATTGTACTGACGGATATCCTCACCATGGTTGTAGCCATAACTCATGCAGACAATCTGAAAACCAGCCGCGCGGGCCGCCTTTACATCACTCTGAGAGTCACCAACCATTAAGGATACGGACGGATCTACGCCCATGTTTTCGGCCGCATGCAGCAGCGGCATTGGATCGGGCTTCTTCTTCGCCAGGGTATCACCGGCAATGATGATCTCGAAATCATCATGAATACCAAGATCCTGTAACAGCGGCAGGGTGAACTGGGCAGCCTTATTGGTCACACAACCCAGCCGGTAGCCTTGCTTCTTGAGATAGTCCAATCCCTCCCGAATGCCAGGATAGAGCACTGAGCGTTGACTGGTGTTCACCGCATAGAGATCAAGAAAGATCGGGTAGGCACGTTCAAAGTCAGCCTCTTCTGGCTCACCGTCCAGTTGACCGATCAGGGCGCGGCGCACCAGGCGTTCCACACCATTGCCGACCCAGTCACGTACCTTGGACTCGCCATGGGGAGCACGTCCCAGCTGCATCATCATCTCATCCACGCAGTACGCCAGGTCAGGCACACTGTCGACCAGGGTACCGTCCACATCGATGAGGATCATTTTAGGTTTATTGATCATGTTTATTTCTCGCCTGCAGGCCTGGGCCTTATTATCAGCAAATGTTACAGGTGACGTTTCAAGTAGGATGCGGCAGGCCGCACCCTACAGGCCATTTGCGTTCATTTTGCGTTTATTGGCGGACTTAAGAGATTCCCTCAAACAAATTAAACCTTGGCAAGCTCCGCCATCATCTTACCCACAATGGTGTCATATCGATTGGCGTCACTTTCTTCGGGAAATCCGAAAATACCCGACCCGGCGACGAAGGTATCGGCACCTGCGGCTTTGATCTCGGCGATATTGTCGACCTTTACGCCACCATCGATCTCAAGGCGGATATTCAGGCCTGAATCATCAATCAATTTGCGGCACTGACGCAGCTTGTCCATGGTGGCAGGAATAAAGCTCTGGCCGCCAAATCCCGGGTTGACCGACATCAGCAGGATCATATCGACCTTATCGAGCACATAGTCGAGATGAGACAAGGGCGTAGCCGGATTGAAGACCAGACCGGCCTTGCATCCCTCGTTGTGAATCAGCTGTAAACTACGGTCGACATGCTCGGAAGCCTCTGGATGAAAGGTGATGTAGGTAGCCCCAGCTTTAGCGAAATCGGGAATGATGCGGTCCACAGGTTTAACCATCATATGGACATCGATATCAGCGGTAACGCCATGCTTGCGCAGCGCTTCACAGACCAACGGGCCGATAGTCAGGTTGGGCACGTAATGGTTGTCCATGACGTCAAAGTGAACGATCTCGGCACCTGAGGCGAGGACCTTATCCACCTCTTCACCCAGCTTGGCAAAATCCGCTGATAGTATAGAGGGTGCGATCTTATCGGATTGACGGGCCATGATATTCTCCTACTGTTTTCAACCCCGACCAAAAGCGGATCGAGGCTCGGCGGAAACCAGTTTCACGCCTGTGTCAAAAGGGAGGTCACTTTAACCCAAAGTCTCTCTGTTTTCAGCAATATCATGGCTAACTTTGTCACCAATCAAACTTATACCCGCATAACAGGGTGCCCCTGAAACTTGAATGAGCTGTAGGGGTACTCCTTCAATGAAATATTGAAAGAGTACCCGTGTAGTGGCCTATACTGTCCGGATGCGATTAATTCTGTTAGTGATCACATGTTTTGCTACCTTGATTCATGCATCCAACCTGAGTCTTGAAGCACGAATTTCCGAAACCATCGATGCTGAGTCCCTGGACGGTAAAGCCTTGTGGCTCGATGCCGGCCCTATTCGGTTTCTTGCCCTCCTCAAGGAGACAGCAGCTGAAAAACGACATGGTGGCGTCATTCTCCTTCATGACGCGGGCAGCCATGCTGACTGGCATGAAGTGATCAATCCACTCAGAATTCAGCTTGCAGCACATGGCTGGGATACACTGTCGCTGCAACTACCTGTCTCTAATAGATTGCCGGATCAAGCAATGATGAAACAGATGATTGCTGATGCCTCACCCCGCATTCAGGCAGCTATCGACTATTTCAACAACCAACAGAACAAGCATCTCACCCTTGTCGGCCATGGCCTGGGGGCCTCTATGGCCCTGAACCATTTGTTAAAACAACCCGAGACTTTTAGCGCTGTTGTAATGATCGGTCTTCCCATGACACAGGATGATACCCAGGACCCCGTACAACTCGCATTATCAGCCCTGGATATCCCCCTACTCGATCTGTATGGCAGCCAGGATCTAACATCAGTTGTTCAAAGTGCTGGGGCACGTCGTTCCATTGCCAGAAAAGCTGAACGCAAAAAATACAGACAAGACCGTGTAGCCGGTGCCGATCACTATTTTTCTGGTCTGCAGGAAAACTTGTTGATCAGAGTCCGTGCCTGGCTAAACGGTGCAACCTCCGGTGCAGAATGAGTATTAATCCGGCAACCTAATATGTCACCAAGTTGATAGAATACCCCCCCTACACCGTTCATCCTCCCCCCATAAGTGCCTTGATCCGCCTAACATAGTGGCGGGTTTCACCAGGCGCATGAGACTCGACCTGCACCCAGTGCCTGATTTCACCCATGTGTTTTTTTGCCCGTTTATAGGCCTTCAGAACATTACCGTACCCTGCATTGTAACTCGCCATAGCAAAGGCCCGTCGCTCTTCTGTGGGGAGTCCCCTTTTCCATTTTCTGTAGAGCATTCTGTCGTAATAGATACCCGCTGCAATATTCCAGCGAGGATCATTGATATTTGTGAAGTGTGGATTGTCTTCCTGTATCTCGGCATAGGTGGTTGGCAGAATTTGCATAATACCCTTTGCACCAACCGGGCTTTTTGCATTGGGTTTGAGCCCGGATTCGGCGATACCCTGAGCCTTGAACCAGTGCCAGTCAATATGAGGACCGAAGTAGTGTTTCGTGTATTTACGGAAGTGGCTATCGTACTGATCGCTCCAGTGATTATCCTTGACGTGTTTAAATACCCCCGCAAACGCCAATCCGGGGATAAGCACCAACAGCAGAAACCAACGCAGGGTTAACATGGATTTGATCAGGGACGGTAAACAAACATTAGTTAAGCCCAAGCCCTATCACCAGCCCGAGGGCTGTGCCAATACCGACAAAGATCCCCATAATCATGATGCCTACGGCGATACTCCCCTTCTGCAGCTCGTCAGGGATACTGAAATTCACGATATAACTGAAAACCTTGCAACCAAACCACATAAAAAAGATTGTCAATGCACCGCCAAAGATGACATAGATGAAGTTGAGAATAATGGGATCGATAGTATCAGTCATATTTCCTCTCCAAGGAGTGAAAAAGAGGTGCTAAAAGGATTGTAAAAAAACGACTTACAGGCAGCTCATCAATACGAACGGAGGTCAGGCCATACGCCGAGCCTCCTTTACCCGCTCATAGGCCTTCTTGATCTCATCTGTCTTTTGCGCTGCCATTTTCATCATCTCCTCGGGGAGACCTTTAGAGACCAACTTGTCAGGATGATGTTGACTGATCAGACGACGGTAGGCCCGTTTGACCTCCTTATCGGAAGCATTCGATGAAATATTGAGGATGGCGTAGGCATCTTCCAGCGACAGCCCCTGGGTCCTGGAAGGGGCACGATCACCTCGACCACCACCCGCATAGTGGGTCTGTGCGCGCACCATCCGTTCCAGTCGTCGGAAAGTGAATTCAGCAACATTCAAGAGGCCGCAAATATGCAACAACAGCGACTCTTCCGCCTTATCCATTTGCCCGTCTGCGTAGGCAGCCTGGATCTGAATCTCCAGAAACATTTGAATCAAGGTCTGGCGCCGATGACACTCCAGTCGAAACTGTTCCACCACCTCGTCAAGGGGAAAGTCATCTGATTTGCCTTCATTGAACAGGCGAATGGCTGTCTTGCGCTTCTCACTGGAGAGCGACATCTGCGCCATCAGGGCTTCGGCAAGTTTGATCTCATCGGGGGAGACACGACCATCCGCCTTTGCCAGATGCCCCATGACAGAGAAGGTGGCAGTGAAGAAGGCTGTCTGGACCCGCTCCCGATCACCTGGTCCCCAACTGACCTGGCCTTCAGGCAAGCCTTGTAGCCCCTTATCGAAACGGTGCCCCAAAGCGGCGCCCAACACCGCGCCCAACGGCCCACCCAGCATATAGCCAAATGCACCACCTACCAATTTTCCCCACCAACTCAAAGGGCAACCTCTATATACGCTAACTGTTTGAAGAAATAGCCTGACACTATACCTGAATCAGCAGATTCAGGGTGGATGAAGTGTTAGAACCGCCCTTGTGAATCTTCCGATTCAGGTAACCACTAGTAGTCGTCTATTTTCCATGGATATATTGTTCATCACTGAAGGAGTAGACCCATGCAGGGAAGAACACCACCATCAGGGTAATGATCCAGCCATTGATCAAGGCTTCCGGAAAGAACATCAAAGGGAAGAAGGGTATGATCGTGAGCTGCAGTTCAGCCATGGTATAGGCACCGCACTGAACCAATAGCTGCATCGCCAGGCAGCCACTGATATAACCCACCAACCAGGCCGTAAAAAAGCCATTACCCAGAACGTACACAAAAAAGTGCTTGGGTAGCCAGCTGCGTATGAGCACTAAGGCGATCTGTGAGAGGGTTATCGGTACCAGGGCAACGGTTAAAAAGCTAACCACATAGTCCTGCCATCCATAACCTGCATTCAGACTCACAGCGACAAGTGCAACACTGGCGATAATGATCGCCATCGACCAGCCGAACATCAATGTGATAGCCGTGACGCCAAGCAGGTGAAAAGAGAGGCCTGGCTGCAATTGACCCCGTATATGCCAAAGCACGATCAACGCTACAATCGCACCCAGAAAGACGTGCAGCTGCCCCTTCCGGGTAAGACGCTTCCAAGGCGCCATGCGCAGTGCATAGAGTGCCACTACGATATAGAGACCGGCCAACCAAAACAGCATGCTAGCGGAGAACAGGTCACCATCCAGTTCCATCTCTTGTTAATCCTTTTCACTCATGTGATTTCAGTTATGCTGATAATAGTTGATTGAACCAAATTCATCCTATGGAGGATGCCCGTGATATACCGTCCACTCGGCCACACTGATATCAAAGTCAGCGCTCTCTGTCTCGGCACTATGACCTACGGCGAGCAGAACGGTGAAACCGAAGCCCACAAACAACTTGACCAAGCCTTCGATGCAGGTATTAATCTTATCGACACGGCAGAGATGTATCCGGTTCCACCACGCGCTGAAACCCAAGGATTGACTGAGCGTTATATAGGCACATGGCTTGCCAGCCGCGGTAGACGTGATCGGGTGATTCTCGCCACCAAGGTTGCCGGTCCCGGTGAGTGGTTAAACTACATCAGAGACGGCAATCTGCACCTCGATAAAAGCAACATCGAAGCGGCATTGAACCAGAGTCTGCAACGGCTACAGACAGATTACATTGATATCTATCAGCTGCACTGGCCCGATCGCCATACTAACTACTTTGGTGAGCTCGGTTATAGACCAGGTAAAGAAGAGCAGACCACGCCAATTCTGGAAACCCTGCAGGTTTTAAGTGATCTTATAAAGGCTGGTAAAATTCGCCATATCGGCGTCTCCAACGAGACCCCATGGGGATTGATGCGCTATCTGCAGCTCGCAGAAGAGTTGGACCTGCCCAGGGTGGTAAGCATACAAAACCCCTACAATCTGCTGAATCGTACTTTTGAAATCGGACTGGCTGAGATCGCCCACCGTGAAGCCTGTGGTCTACTGGCCTATTCTCCAATGGCATTTGGTGTCCTTTCAGGCAAGTACCTGGATGGCCAACAACCCTCAGGGGCGCGTCTGACCCTCTTCGAGCGTTTCAATCGATACTCCAATCCCGAAACGGATCGAGCAACCCAACGATATGTTGCATTAGCCAGGGAACAAGATTTGAATCCCGCACAAATGGCCCTGGCATTCGTCACAAGCCGCCCTTTTGTGACCAGCAACATCATAGGTGCCACCACACTGGCACAATTGGATCAGAATATTGATAGCATCCACATGACATTGTCTGACGAAACCCTCCGGGGCATAGAGGCCATCCATCGACAACAACCAAATCCCAGCCCGTAGGACTCGCCAGACTATGCAAAACCCAGGTGTAGTGTCCTACACTAGTACGGGAACGCTATTAATCCGGCGGGTTAACTTAAGCGTTTAGCCGAGAAGAATTCTACTGAAAAATGTTTAAAGGTATTGGTAAAGACCACTTATCGGGACCATAATCGAGAGGTACTCGGTGCTACCAACAACAAACGGAGAAGCCACAGTATGAACTCACCAAAAATCCGTATTGGCGGCTGGTTTAAAACGGTCAATGGCGATAATCTTGAAGTGGTGGCATTCGATGCCGATGAAGGCACCGTGGAAGTCCAGTTTTATGATGGTACTGTCGAAGAGTATGACCTGGAGGACTGGGAGGCACTGGAGGTAAAAACCATCGCACCACCAGAAGATTGGTCAGGTTCCTACGACCTATCACGTGACGACTATGGGGTTGATCTGGACCACCCAGCGGGTGAGACAATCCCTAATCCATTGGACCATTTAGAGGATACCGATTAGACGCCTTATGAGCTGAAATCATCACTATCCATGATCACACAGCACTAGGCTGCTGCCTTACAAGTATGGTCTGAATTGTACCGATCCATTTGTCTGAATAATCCCACCTATTACCGGCTGTCGATGGCCGCACCGACATCTAATCCTCTATTTTTTCTACACTGATTCATCCCAGCCTTAACTGGATAATGAAACCAATTCAGGCCTGAGCGCGTAAATCATTGTAAGGAAACAGAATACTTGAGGTTTAAAGCCTATCTTTGAGCCAGGTTAAAGTTAGCCGGAAAAAAGCCGCTAAAGTGAGTAACAGCTACCCCCACACAGAATTAGGATGCAGGAGGTGCATGATGAAAACAGTCTATGATATGAGCTCCAGGCAGATCCTTGAATATGGTCTGACAAAAGAGGCCACACAGCCTGTAGCGCCTGATGCATCCATGCCTGAGCTGCAACTGCAGCAGGTAATCCCAGAATCCTGCACAGAGAGAGAGATTCCGCCCGAGCTGGTCCTGGCGGACCTAACCGCCTTCCTCGATAAAATGAGCTGATGGGCTAAGGCACTCCCTCGCGTGCATGTCAAAACCGGGTCTCAGGACCCGGTTTTTTTATCGTGTTCTGTATGTCTTGACTGCATCCTGACGCTTCGTCAGGCCCAACAGAGCATCTATCATCCTAAAAAGAGCAGTTGGACAGGGTGAAGTGTGCGTTTGTGGTGGTGCAGGGCAAGGCGCAACGACACGGAATAGCCCTCTATTCCAAGGAGTTGCAACACCGCCATGCGCCGCCACAAGCGTACAATTCACCCTGTAGCGTGGCTCACCCAGTGGGTGACAATGCCTATCGAACTCCTTGTTATTAAAATCAGGAATTTAACAACAGAATGGAGCGGTCAACTGCTTTTTTTAGGATCATAGGTCACTCATTCAGGAAAATCACAACCTGCCCCGCCTCCAGCTTGACCTCAATAGACTCTAGTGTAGTGTCCTAAACATATTATCCATTTTGCAATACAACCTTGGCTCGCCCCACTTTTTCCAGTATCTGATCAACGCTTTTAGTC
>JAHXHU010000049.1 GCA_025656375.1 Candidatus Thiodiazotropha sp. (ex Ustalcina ferruginea)
ATCCTGATTGCCATTTTCTACGGGGTAGATACCGATACTGAGTGTGACACCAACCGTGGTGTTGTCGACTTCAATAATCTGTTGTGATATTGATCGACATAGCGCTTCACCAAAGGTTTTTAGTTCATCCTGCGAAGGGCGTAGCGCAAGCAGGCTTAGGCTGTTGTCACCAAATCGGGTCAGAATGTCCTGGCTCTGAAGATTCTCTTTGAGGTGAGTCGCGATAACAGCGAGTACAGCGTCAAGACCACCAATACCGACTGATGCGATCAGCTCTTCCGGATTGTCTATTTGCAAAAAGAATACACCGGTGATTTCATCAATAGGCGAGTCGGCCAGTAGAAGGGCATCCAGGCGTTCAAGTAGATAGTTTCGAGAATGAAGGCCAGTCTCTTTTTCACCGCGAGTATGTCCATGCAGGCGGTGGCTGAGTTGACGGGCACGACGAATACGGTTGGTGACGGTCGAAATCAGATGCTTGGGGGCAATGGGTTTGGAGAGAAAATCCTCACCACCGAAACTGAGGGCACTCAACTGTTTGTCAAGATCCTGCTCACCGGATAGAAATACGATTGGAACATCGACAAACTGATTATCCTCACGAATGACCGTTGTAAGCTCAGTGCCGCTTGCACCGGGCATGTAGAGATCCATGAGGATCAAGTCAGGTTTAAATTCCTGAAGTTCATCCATGACCAGCATCGGATTAGTCACACTGCGGCAACTAAAGTTGGATTTGCTGAGGATGGCGTCGGCAAAGTCTGCCTGTGCAGGATCATCCTCAACGATCAATACACGATAAGCCGCATGTGAATCAGATGAGGTTAATTCATGAATGCGCTTTGCCACCATATGTAGGGGTCAATCGGTTTCGCCCAATACGCGCTGGCATCAACACGCATCGCAGAAAGACGTGTTTTGAGGTCGGCGGAGTCAGCGATGAAGGCTGCCGGAAGTCCAGGAAGTCCATTGTTTTTATTCCACAGACCACCGGTTTTTGACTCAGGGAAGAGCTTAGCCAGTCTGTCAATGTGGCTGATCAGGTAACAAGGTTCATCCTGATTGATCGTGTAATGATGAATGATCTCTTCAGTATCGTTAAGAAACACCACATCGAAGTGATGGACTTGAAGGTGCCTTGTCAAATTGGCAGCCAGGGCTTCGTCAATACCGAGTATGAAAACCTTGTGTTCCCCACTATAATCAGGGCCGTCAGGCCTTGCTGCCGGTGCTTTGTTTGCCAGTATCTCGGCTTGTTGGTTACAGGCCTGAATGGCTGCATCCTTAAAGGCATGCACCAGACCGTCCAGGGCGACCACATCGTCATGCTGTGGCTTCAGTCCGGTACCATGGTAGTCACTGAGGTGGCCGATCAATGATTTGCCACTCTGGGTAATTTGGGGGACGCCGAATTTACTGCCGGATTCGGCCAGTGTAGAGATACGTTCAACCAGCGTATCCAGTAAGGTACCATCCCAGTCGCTATGAACCAGCTGATGCCAATTTTCCAGTATGGCTGAGACTCTGCCAGGTACCTGGTGAAGAAACGAGTGAACCAAGTCTGGTTTTGTTGTTGTGACAGATTTGTCGTTACTCATCGGGGTACGGGTATGTTGCCTTTCTGGAATATTATACCTGCTCAAAACAATAGGATCGCTATTCGGTGCGTGACCTTCGCTTATGAGCGTAAATGCTTGTCTGATCAGGGGGATGATAACGGTTTGTTAAGCTGACCGGAAGCACTCATTGAGGAAAACACTAATAAGTTACCCAATTTTACAGATTACCCGAAACAGCTGTTTTTAAAGGGTTAATATAGGGAGGTGATAGATCAATAGCCCTATTCTCATCCTTCAGATAGATGATCTGTAGCTGTCTCCAGGTGAGTGACCAGGAAAGATCTATCACTCACCTCCCTTCGAATGTTGAAATCGTAAAGCCGCATTCCAAAACGGTTTCTTTTGCGGTCATTCAGATAGGCGGGACGTGGGTCATTCTGCAAAATACGCTTGATCAATTGTTTGAGATGGGCCGATTGTTGCTCAGATAAGTGCTGTAGAACCGATTCCGCCTCAGCAGAGAAGATCAGGTCAATCTCTTTGGCAGGTGGCGATGGTGCAAAACCGCTACGGGCGTCTGGAACAGCATCGACATAGGGAAGATAGGGCTTGATATCAAGCACTGGCGTGCCGTCCAGCAGGTCGATTCCGCCAATGTGCAGGTTCACACTGTTGTTGGAAAGGTCCATGTCGAGCAGTTTGACCACTGAGAGGCCGATGGGGTTGGGACGGAACGGACTACGTGAAGCAAAAACACCAACCCTTTGATTTCCTCCCAGACGGGGCGGGCGCACTGTAGGTTTCCACTCCCTTCTGGCAGAGGCGTGAAAGACGAATGTAATCCAGAGATGAGAGTAGTCCCTCAGTTCGCGAAATGCTTCAGTCCGGTCGAAGGGAGGCAGGATCTCCAGGCGGGCTTCTGCTTCAGGTATCAACCGGGATTGTCTGGGAATGCCGAATTTCTCCTTAAAGCAGGAGTGAATGAGGCCAATCGTTTGAAATTCATAATTCATGGTTTTTGGTTTGAATGACCTTTTTCAAAGGGTTGAGATTGATCTCATCAAACACTGTCCCCGGGTGGGCCTGCAAAACGAGGTTGACAGTCTCAGCAATGTCTTCGGGACGTAGCGCATTCTCCGGTAACTCGCCTGGCATGAAGTCAAGATTGTCAAAAAAACCCGTATCCACCATACCCGGGTTGATGAGGCAGACTCTCACGCCGCTACTGCTGCACTCAGCACGTAGTGATTGGGTGAAACCTCTTAAGGCAAATTTACACGCTGAGTAGATGGTGCCTCTGCGACCCCCGGTCAGTGCAGCTTCTGAGCCAATAATGACCAGATCCCCTCTACCCAGCTTCTTGAGCCGTGGCACCAAAGCACGGGCGACGAGGAGATGTTGCAGCAGATTGATATCAACCAGCTCACGGATCTGCTGATATGAGAACTCTTCAAGGGAACCAAATCGTCCCGAGCCGGCATTTAGAATCAACCCATCCAGTTCGGGATGAGCACGTGCGATTTCACCAAAATGATGAGGCAGGCTGTCAAGATCAGATAAGTCCAAGGTTATCTTTTCCAGACCTGCCTGATCGGAGCAATGGGTGAAATCTCTACCAATAGCGATGACTTGATGGCCTTCACTCAATAAATGGCGAGTGATAGCACCGCCAATACCCTGACTGGCTCCAGTCACAAGCACCTTACGCTGTGAAATCCTTTTGTCTTGTTCCATTAGCCTGTTACCTCCTCTATGTCAGATATACCGAGTAAAACAGATATCATTAGCAGATGGAGGCTGACGGAGATAATCATGATAGGTAGTGAGTTATGTTTGGTGTTGCAGCTGGTCAACCAGGTCCCGAATCAAGCTGATTTGTTTTTCGAATAAGTCCTGTACCAGCTTGGCACTGATGCCGCGAGAGGGTTGATCAGGATTGTCTGAGACGATCTTTATGATTGTGATCGACTCGGTCCCGTCAATGGCACTCACTGATTCAACAAATCCAGCAGACTCCATATCATAGGCCATATCTTGTTGATAATCAGACGCAGGCGTCTGGACGCAACTAAGAGGACCGGTGATCGCTGCAATCGGCAGGCGAGTTTGTAGTGACCAGCGCTTATCTCTCTCTAGATCGATCACTTGATCCACCAATAGAGACTCTCCTATTGGGAGGGAGCCATGGCCACATATCCCACAATTCAGCCATAGAGTACGAACACCAGCAGGTGTCATTGATTTCAATAATTGCACGCCGAGCGAGGCTGCTGATGTGCCTGGCCCGGTAACACACAAGCGTATGCCGTTACCGGTATAGATGGGCACGCTCTCTACGGGTTGCCGCCGTATCAATCCAAATGCCTTTCGCAGTGGCTTCGCTTCTGCTGGCAGGGCAACTGTCAGGTTGATGTGATTTGTATCCTGAATCTGAAAGTTCATTCGGTCAGGTAACGATGCTCTATGCCACGATAGTATGCCGCACGTTCAAAGTGGCCACGCTTTTCGGCGCCCTGGGCGAGGATGGCGCTTTTTTTAACCAAAGTCTTGATGGTGGCAAGCCGGTCTCCATCTTCGAGGTTTTGATTGTCGAGCAATTTCTGTAAGGCGTAAACACGAAATCTGTCCATACCCCAATGGCGGTGTGACAGCTGATCATCATGGCCGCCATACTTCTCAATCAAGGGTTCATCAACAAACAGGACCGCCTCCTGAGCACAAATACGAAGCCATAGATCGTAATCCTCGCAGGCCGGTAATTCAGTATCAAATAATCCATATTCATCAAATAGCGATCGATGTAGGACAACTGACGATGGAGAGATGATACAAAGGGGGAGACAGCGCTGAAAAATATAGCCACCACTCTTGTTGTGTTTATCCATCTGGTTGACTCGCACACCATTGCGAATCCATATCTCTTCGGTATGGCAAAGGCGGTATCCTGGTGATTTTAGCAATGCGTCAGCCTGTTGCTGAAGTTTATTTGGCATCCAGCAATCGTCAGAATCGAGAAAGGCAATCCATTCACCCTGGGATTTTTCTATTCCCAAATTCCGTGCGCTGCTAACGCCTAGGTTTGGTTGAGCAATATAACCACAATAACTGTATTGATTTTTCATTAACACACTCGTCTCATCACTCGAACCGTCATCCACAACAATAACCTCCAGTGGCGTATAACTTTGGGCTAATACGGAGTCGAGGGCTCGCGACAGGGTATGGACGCGGTTATAGGATGGGATGACTACTGAAATCAACATAGGCCAAGAGTAAACGTCGGACTGATGTCAGTCCAGGTAATAAATACAGATGAACATGGCCTATGTAAGGTGCCGTGTTAACCCGATATGGGATGCAATACATAGTGTGTTGTATCAACTCACGTTACTTTAGAGACAAGTTTTGTACGGCATCACACAATAGATGGCTACTGATTGGGATTTTTTGTAAAAATATTTGAGCCATTTGGCAAAATCCAGACAAAAAACCGCATATGTTTATAATTGCCAGCGATACTATCCATTACAGACCCGTTAGGGAAAGGATACTCCACATGTTTGCAAGGCAATGGATTCTGCATTTTCCAGCAACCTACCTGAGAGGAGGGTTTCTCCTCGGAGCTAATGCTGACGTGAGTTCAAGAAGATTTGACTCCAATGCCGTACTTGGAAAGATATTGCAGCATGATAAAGAGGGCTTTGCCTCTTTTTATGAGCGATATCGAGGCCGCGTCTATCGTTTTATTGCCAGACAGTACGGCACAGGCGAGTATGGTAAAGCAGCCTACTATTCAGCATGGCGGCACTTGGTGGTTGCAGGTCTGAGTAGTAAGACACCAAAGGATCTAAAACTCTCCTTCTATCAATACCTTGGGAGACCTGTTCCTTCACAGGGAACCACCCAGAGTGTTAGAACCCAGGGCAGCTATCTTCCTCGAGATATTGAACAGGACAGTAATTGGGGCATGGTACTCATCGAACACTTCAAACATCTGACAGATGAGATGAAGCGCTATTTCCTCTTTAAACATGAGATCGGCATCAGCGAGGCAGCTATTGCTCGGACATTCGATGTTAAAAAGAAGGTTGTTGAAAATACAATCAAGGAAGCTGAAAGAGAGCTTAGAGAGGCGATGGAAGAGTCTGGGTGCCCGAAGAGACAGACTTTGGAAAGACTCTACCGAGAAAGCCGTGTGGTTAAGCCCCCTGTCTCATGGGATAAGGAGATCCTAGATTCATTCAATATGTGGCTAAAGCAGACTGATCAGCCCGAACAGCAAGAAATGTCTTCGAGCAGGCCTCAAGAAGGTGGTGGACTCGCTGAAAAGTGGACCAACCTCAGGGAACAGGTCAAATCGAAATTCTCAAATATAGGTAAACGCCCCAGCCCCAAAGGTAGCAGACAGCGAAAGCTCTCTTCATCTCACCGCTGACTGATCCTCAATTAATGCTCTTTCTGTAAACTACCTGCGTAAATGTAGGTATTTGACCTATCTGACAGGAATGGCGCTTATTTAAGAGATTCGAGCATCATCATTAGCCGTGTCTCAGAAACTCACCCGAGAAGATCTGCCGCAAATAAACACAAATCACCGCGAATTAACGCCAAATAAGAGTTTTCCTTGTATAGGCCAATTGCGGAAATTTGCGGTGATTAGCGTCCATTTGCGGCTTTTCTTCTTAAGTAAGTGCCATTGCTATCTGACAGGTTAAACCTAGATTCCGCAGTTGACCGCTGCTATCTGACGTAAGGTAATGATATACAGAATCAAATAGTGCATTTTTCCCGCACCCATTGGGTGAGTTCTGAAACGCTACATGGATTTGTGAAAAATCCCAACGTACCCTGCTGCGTTGTTTTCTTGTTAAGGGAATAGCCATTAACGGCGAACGACGCCTTGCCAGGCACGCCGGGATTTCCCACAAATCCCTGTTCAACTGCGGATTCTAGGTTAAAAGGTTTCTGCTGCCTGGCAGGTGGTGTAGAATCCCCGCTTTTTCCGCTAGCTGGTGTTGCAATGCAAGATATTAATCCGATTTCCCATAAGATCGCTGACCTGAAGGGACGTGTCGCCTCCCTTAGGGGGTATCTTTGACTATGAAGGTAAACAGGAGCGTCTGACTGAAGTCCTTCGAGAGCTGGAGGACCCAACCGTCTGGAATGATCAGGAACGCGCCCAAACGCTTGGCCGGGAGCGATCCGCTCTTGAGGGGATTGTTGTTACCCTTGATGAACTCATCAATGGCTTGGCAGATGCCGCTGAACTACTGGAAATGGCAGTAGAGGAGGGCGACGCGGCAGCTGTTACTTCTATTGAAGATGAACTCACCGGATTTGAAAAACTGGTCTCTGATCTGGAATTCAGGCGCATGTTTTCCGGTGAGACAGATCCTTGTAACGCTTTTGTTGATATTCAGGCGGGTTCCGGTGGCACGGAAGCCCAGGATTGGGCTGAAATGTTGCTGCGTATGTACTTACGATGGGGAGAGCATCGAGGTTTTAAGACAGAGCTGATCGAAGTTTCGGCTGGTGAAGTGGCGGGCATCAAGAGTGCCACAATACGATATGAGGGGGCGTATGCCTTTGGTTGGCTACGCACCGAGATAGGTGTTCACCGGTTGGTACGCAAATCACCTTTTGATTCGGGAAATCGCCGCCATACTTCATTTGCCGCTGTTTTTGTCTCGCCGGAGATCGACGATTCCATTGAAGTCGATATCAATCTTGCAGATCTGCGCATCGATGTTTACCGTGCCAGTGGTGCGGGCGGGCAACACGTCAACCGTACCGAATCGGCAGTGCGAATTACTCATAATCCGACGGGTATCGTGGTGCAATGTCAAAACGACCGCTCTCAGCACAAGAACAAGGCCACGGCCATGAAGCAACTGAAGGCCAAACTGTATGAATTCGAGGTGCAGAAGCGGAACGTTACACAGCAGGAGTTGGAAGAGAGCAAATCCGACATTGGTTGGGGAAGCCAGATCCGCAGCTATGTCCTAGATGCTTCCCGGATCAAAGACCTGCGTACAGGTGTGGAGACAGGCAATACCCAGGCGGTACTTGATGGCGGGCTTGATATGTTTATCGAGGCAAGCCTTAAAAGTGGGTTGTGATTGATACTTTGTAATATGATTTTAATTGAGTTGAATAGACCATGAATGACCAGACCCAGGAAGAAAACAAACTCATCGCACAGCGTCGAGAGAAGCTGCAGCAAATGCGTGAGAGTGGCAACGCCTTCCCTAATGATTTCCGGCGTAACAGCATGGCCGGAGAGCTGCATGCAGAGTATGGGGAGAAGTCGGGCGAAGCCTTGGAGGAGATGAGTCTAAGGGTCAACCTGGCAGGCCGCATGATGAGCCGACGGGTGATGGGAAAAGCAAGCTTCGCTCATCTTCAGGATATGTCTGGCCGAATGCAGCTCTTTGTACAGCGTGATGTTCTCGATGAAGGTGTCTATAACAGCCAATTCAAAAAGTGGGATATCGGTGACATCATTGGTGCTGAGGGTGTGTTGTTCAAGACCAAGACAGGCGAGCTTTCGGTCAAAGTCGATAATGTGCGTCTGTTGACCAAGGCACTGCGACCACTGCCGGAAAAATTTCATGGTCTTTCCGATCAGGAAATTCGTTATCGTCAGCGCTATGTCGATTTGATCATGAATGACGATTCACGACAGACATTCCGTCTACGTACTCGTATTGTCCAGTATATCCGTAGCTTTCTGGACCAGCGTGATTTCATGGAAGTAGAAACGCCGATGATGCAGGTGATCCCGGGCGGTGCGACAGCACGTCCTTTTGCAACCCGCCACAACGCCCTCGACATGGATATGTTTTTACGGATTGCACCAGAGCTCTATCTCAAACGTCTCGTAGTCGGTGGTTTTGAAAGGGTCTACGAGATCAACCGCAATTTCCGTAATGAAGGGCTCTCAACACGGCACAATCCCGAGTTCACAATGTTGGAGTTCTACGAGGCCTATGCTGACTTCAATGACCTCATGGATCTCACCGAAGAGATGTTGCGTAATCTCTGCCAGGATGTATTGGGGACCACCCAGGTTTCATATCAGGGAGAGAGCTACAATTTCGGCAGCCCTTTTCAGCGTATGACAGTGACGGATTCGATTATTCACTTCAATCCTGACATCACTGAGGCGCAATTAAGTGATACTGCACAGGTCAGGGCAATTGCGGATCGGTTGGAGATCCCTCTGAAGGACTCATATGGCCTGGGAAAGGTTCAGATAGAGATTTTTGAAAAAACAGTGGAGCATCGTTTGATGGATCCTACTTTCATTACCGCCTATCCCACCGAAGTTTCTCCCTTGGCACGACGTAATGATGACGACCCATTCGTGACCGATCGGTTTGAGTTTTTCGTTGGGGGTCGGGAAATTGCAAACGGCTTTTCTGAGCTGAACGATGCAGAGGACCAGGCAGAACGATTCCGCAAACAGGTAGCGGAGAAAGAGGCGGGTGATGATGAGGCGATGCACTATGACGATGACTATGTGCGTGCGCTGGAGCATGGTATGCCGCCCACTGCGGGAGAGGGGATTGGTATAGACCGTCTGGTTATGCTGTTGACTGACTCACCCTCGATTCGCGATGTACTGCTGTTTCCACATATGCGACCGGAGTAACACTGACATCCCAATCACACAGATGCAGATCTTCGATGGTATGGCCGATGGCAAGGGACTAAGGAAGCGATGAATAAGTCATAGGGTATTAATCATTAAAATGTTAAAATCGCCTTTTCAAAGCAATTAAATCAGATAAATCGTGGCAAAAAATAAGAGTAGACGATCCACTGGTAAGGATCCGCATCAAGCCCGTGAGGCGCGTAAATACCAGAATCCTATCCCCAGTCGTGAGTACATCATGGAAACCCTTGAGAGTGAGGGGGTGCCGATGGATATGCAGGCATTGGCCAAGCGTCTGGATCTCACATCTGAGGAACAGCTGGAAGCGCTGCGTCGTCGCCTTCGCGCTATGGAAAGAGATGGGCAGCTGGTATGTAACCGCAATGACAACTACTGCCTGGTCAATAAACGCGACCTGATTGTAGGTCGGGTGATCGGACATGCTGATGGGTTTGGTTTTCTCAGACCGGACGATAGCGGCGATGATCTCTATCTCTCATTCAATGAGATGCGCTCGGTTTTTCACGATGACAGGGCTGTGGTACGGGTAACCGGCGTGGATCGGCGCAATCGTCTTGAAGGGGCTGTTGTTGAAGTGTTGGAACGTAATACCCGCACCGTGGCAGGACGACTCTATATGGAGGCCGGTGTCGGATTTGTAGTGCCGGACTCCAAACGCCTGAGTAAGGATGTCATCATTCCAAGCAGTGAGATCGGGCATGCAAAACAGGGTCAGATGGTGGTGGCGGAGATTCTTGATCAACCGACTAAGCGTACACCGCCGATAGGGCGTATCACTGAAGTATTGGGCGATCATATGGGACCCGGCATGGAGACCGATATTGCTATTCGTACCCATAGTATTCCTGTTGAATGGCCGGATGAGGTGGAGCAACAGATCAGTGGCCTGAAACCTGAGGTGGCTAACGCTGATAAAAAGGATCGTGTCGATTTACGACACTTGCCACTGGTAACGATTGATGGTGCAGATGCCAGAGATTTCGATGATGCCGTCTACTGCGAACCCAAGCCCAAAGGCTGGCGTTTGTTGGTGTGCATTGCTGATGTTTCTCACTATGTAGAGCCGGGGAGTGCGCTGGACCAGGAAGCCCGGACCCGAGGTAATTCGGTCTATTTCCCGGATCGCGTCGTGCCGATGCTGCCGGAAGTCCTATCCAATGGACTCTGCTCCATCAATCCCCAGGTTGATCGACTCTGCATGACCTGCGAACTCTATATCGATAAAAGCGGGAAGGTGACACGTTCCAAATTCTTTCCTGCAGTGATGCGATCCCATGCCCGGCTAATCTACAATGATGTTGCTGCTATGCTTGAGGGTGATCCCACCCTGTGTAAAAAACACGCTGATCTATTACCTCATCTGCATGACCTCTATCAGCTCTACCAAGTGCTGCATGCACAACGGGGCGAGCGTGGAGCTATCGATTTCGATACTACCGAGACCCGTATTGAGTTCAATGATCTGAAACGTGTCGAACGTATCGTTCCTGTGGTGCGCAACGACGCACATCGCCTCATTGAGGAGTGTATGTTGGCGGCCAACGTAGCGACTGCACGCTTTTTGTTACGTAAAAAGCAACCCGCACTGTACCGTATTCACGAAGGTCCGGCAGAAGAAAAGCTAACCGATCTGAGAGGATTTCTCGGTGAGTTGGGTTTAAGTTTGCCAGGCGGCAAGAAACCTACCGCAGGTGACTATTCGGTATTGCTTAAACAGATCAAGGAAAGACCGGATCGTCACCTGATCCAGACAGTGCTGTTGCGCTCCCTCTCCCAGGCGCTCTACAGTTCAGACAATGTGGGTCATTTCGGACTCTCCTACCAGGCCTATACCCACTTCACATCACCGATTCGCCGCTTTCCCGACCTGATCGTACATCGTGCCATAAAACATGCCATCAACCAGGGAAATGCAGATGATTTCGACTATACCAAGCCAGATTTGCAAGGGTTGGGTGAGCATTGTTCCAGTACTGAGCGAAAGGCCGATGAAGCGACCCGGGACGCCCTCGACTGGCTGAAGTGTGAATATATGCAGGACAAGGTAGGTGAGACCTTCAACGGTATCATCACCAGCGTCAACTCGTTTGGCGTATTTGTTGAATTGGAAGAGATCTATGTCGATGGTCTGGTGCACATCACAGCACTGGATAATGACTACTATCACTTTGATCCGGTGGGTCATCGTTTGACGGGTGAACGCACAGGTAAGGTATTGAGATTGGGTGATCCGTTGACCATTATTGTGGCAAAGGTCAACCTGGACGACCGAAAGATCGATTTTGTACCCGCCAAGGCAGCAGGTGGCGGGACGGTCAATAAGAGAAGAAGTCGCAGCAGCAAAAAAAGTGATAGAAGCTCAAAACCTGTGGCTGATAAAGCGCCATCAAGAAAAAAGAGGCGTGGTAAAAAGCCCCGTCCTAGTCCGAAGAAGGCTTAATGACGAGATACACTGACGAAGCGTCATGGGTGCTGGGCCTGCATGCAGTAAAATCAGCGCTTACACAGGGGACTGCTGTCGCTGAATTGCTGGTCGATGCCAAACGACAGGACGACCGCATCAAGGAAGTGCTCGATCTTGCTCATAGGGCCGGTATCAAGTGCCGACAGGTGAAAGGCGGGGTACTGGATGAACTTGCCCAGAAGACAAATCACCAGGGTGTGGCACTATTGCTCAGGCAACAACAGACCCAGGATGAGCCCTTCCTTAAAGCCTTGCTGAAAAAGCTTGAAGTGACGCCATTTCTGCTGATACTGGATGGGGTTCAGGATCCACACAACCAGGGTGCATGTTTGCGTACTGCAGATGCTGCCGGTGTGAATGCCATTATTGCACCGAGGGATCGTTCAGTCGGTCTCACCCCAACAGTCAGGAAGGTAGCGAGTGGTGCAGCGGAGACTGTACCTTTTATTCAGGTCACCAACCTGGCCAGAACCCTGAAATGGCTAAAATCAGAAGGGATCTGGTTGATCGGTACGGCAGAAGAGGCAACACAAACCCTCTATGAAGCCGACTTGAGTGGCCCTTTAGCGATCGTCATGGGGGGGGAGGGTAAAGGGTTGCGCAGATTGACCAGGGAACAGTGCGACCTATTGGTCAAGCTGCCGATGGCAGGGAATGTGGAGAGCCTCAACGTTTCAGTAGCTGGCGGCATCTCTCTCTATGAAGCAGTTCGGCAGCGTGGTAACGTTTGAAATTAGCCTAAACAGGCTATCTTGTTTGGGTGAAAGTGGTAGCCCGTACATTTTTTAGGAGATTGTTGTGATCAGAAGATTTTCCCACCTGACCCTGTTAACTGCCATGCCCAGTCCAAGCCGACACGGTGCTTGGCCTGACAGTGGATGTGGATTTCTGGAATATGGATTCATCCGGTTCCTTTGCGGATAGCAGTGATTTACAATCTTTCGATCTCGATACCGAACGTACTGCTGTCCTCTCACTGGCTTTTGAACACCCGCTACCATTGGTTCCCAATGTCAAAATCAGGACCCATGATCTATCTTCATCAGGCGATGAACGGCTCACAGAGGATTTCAGCTATTCAGGGGTCGATTTCTCGTCGGGAGTCGATGTTAATGTGGATTTCGATGCCCAGAATACCGATTTCATTTTCTATTATGAGATATTTGATAACGACACGGTCTCCTTGGATCTGGGCCTGAATGTCAAGTATCTCGATGGTGAGATTGAGGTTAAGAGCAGTGGGCTCAGCGCAAAAGAGAGTTTCGATGGTTATGTGCCCATGCTCTATGGTGCAGTGCAGTTTGGAATTCCCACTACACGGCTATCACTCTTTGGCGACCTCAATCTGTTGAGTGTTGGTGACCATACCTTGCAAGATTATCAGGCTGGAATTGCTTTTAACCTTGTTGAGAGCCTGGCTGTCGATATCAAACTCAAAGGTGGTTATCGCCGACTCTCCCTGGAGCTAGATGATCTGGACGGGATCTACACCGACTGGGATTTCGATGGCGCATTTATCGGCCTTCAAGCCGATTTCTGATTCGATAGTGCGTAGTGGTGTGGGCCTGCCGCACCGAATCACTGGTTTGTCGTTATGGCGCGGCAGACCACACATCGCTTCCTAGGGCAGTGTAACTATAGCCTCAACATAATCACCCTTAGTGCCTGTCACCAGCTTCTCCTGATGCAACGGGTAGTCGGGGTGTGTAACTTTAACATCGGTGCCATCTGGGATTTCTGCTATAGCATAGATTGCACCATCAATGTCACTGATCGCTACTAGTGCGATACAAGGTAGCTCGACTGTCGCATTCGCAACGGGTTGTCCCTGTTGATTTTCTATTTTGAGATGTAGTGTAGGACAGTGTTCATCAGCAATACGCTCTAATATCGCTAAGCCGTCCTGCCCACGTCGTACGGTAATCCCCCCAAAAAATAACGGGGTTCAAAAGTAGAATTTTCCAATTATGATTACGAAAAGGAGAATCTACAATGAAGAAGTCCCG
>JAHXHU010000371.1 GCA_025656375.1 Candidatus Thiodiazotropha sp. (ex Ustalcina ferruginea)
GGATAATGCCCCTTCAGAGAGCTTTTTCCATACCCTGAAGACAGAGTTGACCCATCACAGGCGCTACCAGACCAGGCAGGAAGCTAAGCAGGAAATATTCGAGTATATCGAAGTGTTCTATAACCGCCAGAGACGTCATTCAACTATCGGCTATCAGACGCCGCTGGGCTATGAGAAAGTGAACCGAAAAGTTGCGTGATTATTTGTCCGGAAAAGTCTTGCCATATCAAGTGTAAATGGTGCCCGGGGCCGGAATCGAACCGGCACGACCCGAAGGTCGAGAGATTTTAAGTCTCTTGCGTCTACCAATTTCGCCACCCGGGCTGATTGGGCATACGTTGAAGTAGTCACAACGAGGAGATGGAGGCTGAGCCCGGAATCGAACCGAGGTCCACGGCTTTGCAGGCCGCTGCATAACCACTCTGCCACTCAGCCTAAGTTCGGAATTCTATCACCTATTGCTGATGAATCGAATTATTACCTGAACCTGCGAATTCAGGTATTAAACAAAAAGGCCCCGGTAGCACCGAGGCCTCTTAGAGAATTGGAGCGGGAAACGAGACTCGAACTCGCGACCCCAACCTTGGCAAGGTTGTGCTCTACCAACTGAGCTATTCCCGCTATCTTCAAGAAGGGCGTATTTTAGCTACAGTTTGCCCCCTGTCAACCCTTTCCTTGTCCGCTCGAAGAGATAGTGACGGTAAGCTTACTCATATTGGCGATAGGACCTATAGGGCAAGGTGATTACAATCTCACCATCTTTTTCTGTTCTTTGCATAGCTTCCACATCAGCATCACCTGGTAATCTGAAACGACGACGCATAGAGGATGAAGTGGTAGAAAAACTGTACCCCCGATTACCACGATTCTCTACTCGATGCGCTTCTTGGTTCTCAACCAGGAGAGAACGCCCTTGCACTTTTACTTGTAAGGCATCCGGTGAATACCCATGGAAAAGAATACGCAGGTGATAGCCCGTGTCATCTTGTTCCTGTCTGAATCTGATGTGCCGCTGCATATTGAATGATGAAGGGCCATCAGCGGTCCTACTGAAGGAAGCCCCTGAAGAATAATGACCAGGCGGTTGAGCATAGATTGAGGCACTAAACACAACCGCTAAAATAACACTGAATAATTTGAAATCTTTTCTCATCAGAGACCTCCTTTAAAGCTTCCTCTGGCAAATATATAGTGCCTGTCCGGAAAGTTACACTTATTGCAGCCACATCATTCCAGTGAAGGCCAGGATCCAGTAGGTCCAACAATTGACTAGATCCAGATACATGCCGGCATGACATGTGTTGAAGTTTACAGACAGACTCAATTGAAGCTTAGCAGCTCAGGCATCCATCAAAATGGTATCGCTTAACAATCCAAATGCGGATTGCACCGCCCCTACTTCTGCTCCAAAGATCCGCTTAACTGCCGCTCTCCCAACAAACTAGGCCAAGCAGCGCGCAAATAGACCACCATGGACCAGAGGGTAAGAATTGCGGCCATATAGAGCAGTACAAAGCCAACTGTATAGATAGGTATCCCCCACAGTGGCTCACTGTAGATTAACAGTAGGATTGCAACCATCTGCACTGCTGTCTTGAATTTTCCAATCATGGATACAGCTACCATGCCCCTTGCACCCACTTCTGCCATCCACTCACGCAGAGCTGATACAGTGATCTCCCGTCCAATGATAACCGCTGCCGGTATTGCAAATGCCGGCGTTGGTTCTGACTGAACCAGTAACAACAGAGCAACCGCCACCATCAGCTTATCCGCTACAGGATCGAGGAATGCGCCAAATGGAGAGACCTGTCCCCAACGTCTGGCCAGATAACCATCAAACCAGTCGGTCACCGCTGCAACTGCGAAAACTATTGCACAACTATATCGAGCCCATTCGACGGGAAGATAGAACAACAGAACAAATACCGGAATCAGAACAATCCGCAGTAATGTGAGAATGTTTGGGATATTCCACATAGTGATTTCTCTAGCCCTTATCGTGAAAAGCGTGATAGATCTGCTCCGCCAAGGTCTTACTGATACCCTCGACACTGGAAATATCCTCAATCCCTGCTCTAGACAGTTCTTGCAGGCCACCAAACTGCTTCATTAATCGCTGACGACGCTTGGGACCTATACCAGGTATTTGCTCCAACACAGAGCGATTTCGGGTTTTTGAACGCCGCTGTCGATGAGCCGTAATGGCAAAGCGATGGGCTTCATCCCGGATCTGTTGGATCAGATGCAATGCCGATGAATCAGCGGGCAGTATAATAGGTGCTTTGCGCCCCAACAAGAAGAGCTGCTCCATCCCGACTTTACGGTCCACCCCCTTAGCAACGCCAACCAGGGTCAATCCAGAGATACCTAGATCCTGTAATCGCTCGTGCACGGCACTCATCTGTCCCTTGCCACCGTCTATAAACAGCAGATCAGGCAATGCCACCTCCCCTTTCTTGATCCTACGATAACGGCGTTCCAGTGCTTGTGCCATAGCGGCATAATCATCTCCAGGGGTAATGCCTTCAATATTAAAGCGGCGGTAGTCAGACTTTAGCGGTCCTTGTTCATTGAAAACCACACAGGATGCAACTGTCGACTCCCCCCTGGTGTGGCTGATATCAAAGCACTCCATACGTTCAGGTATGGCCTGCAGCATCAGAGCCTGTTGGAGCGCTTGCAGCCTACCCTCCATATCAGTACGGGCAGTGATTCTGGCTTGTAGCGCCAGATCTGCATTTCCTTGCGCCATTTTTACCCAGCGAGCCCGTTCTCCACGTACCTTACAACTGATACGAACCCTACGCTTGGCCTGCTGACCAAGCACCTCCTCTAACAACAACGTCTCTTTCAGTTGCCGGTTAAGGAGGATCTCATTGGGAACAGGCTTATCAAGATAGTATTGGGAAATGAATGCCGACAAGAAATCCTGTTCAGATGCTTGTTGAGGTACAGAGGGATAAAACGATTTATTACCTAAGTTACGTCCAGCACGGATATAGAAAACCTGAATACAGGCACTACCACCCGTTTTGGCCAGAGCGACAATATCCAGATCACCGCTCTCACCGCTCACATACTGACGCTCTTGAACTCTTCTTAGATGCTTGATCTGATCCCGGTGGAGTGCTGCCTGCTCAAACGCCAGGGTGTTTGAGGCCTGTTCCATACGCCACACCAGATCATCGATCACCTGATTGGTCTTCCCTTCCAGAAATAGCATTGCATGCTGAACATCATTCGAATAATCCTCTGTAGAGATCAATCCAACACATGGCGCGCTGCAGCGTTTGATTTGATATTGCAGACAGGGCCTGGATCGATTACGGAAAAAACTCTCTTCGCACTGGCGGACAGGAAATAGCTTTTGCAATACCTGCAGGGTTTCCCGGGTCGACCCGGCACTGGGATAAGGCCCAAAATAGCGCCCCTTACCTCGTCGCGCACCACGTCGAAATGAGAGCGCAGGGAATGTTTCGTCCATTGAGAGATAGATATAGGGATAACTCTTATCATCCCTCAATAACACATTGTACTTGGGCTTAAGAGACTTTATTAGATTGTTTTCGAGAAGTAGGGCCTCCGCTTCAGTATGGGTGACAATGATCTCGATCTGTGCAATTTGCGCCACCATCAGCTGAATACGTCGATTTAAACTGCGGGTAAAGTAGCTGGCAACCCGTTTCTTCAGGTTCTTCGCCTTGCCCACATAGAGTACTGAGCCACTAGTATTGATCATACGATAGACACCCGGTCTGGATGTCAGTGTTTTGAGAAAGGCATTGTGATCAAAAAACAGCGGCTCTGTCATTACAGTCAAAATTCCCTAATATAAAGGTCATAAATATTCAGCAACCCCATTTTATGAGGCTGTTGAACGGCTACTACCTTAAACTTTGGGGTTCCCAAATGGGAAAGCGTCACGCTCCCCTTTCAGCACATGAAAACTACATTTCCGGGTACTGATCTGAGTCGTTTCAAAAGGTCAACATTACCAAGCTACTTCTCAGTATGAAAGATTTAGACTCGAGTCAACGATTATTGACAATTCAGGTATTCCCGAGCACGACTAAAGATCTGCTGAAACATTGCTGTAGTAAGACGTCGGGTCTGCGTATTGTAGCGGCTACAGTGATAGGAATCGATCAACAGCAGCTGATCGCTTATTTCGTGTTCCTTACCATGGGCAAATGAGAAGGCTTTTTGTCTAAGTCCCAAGGCTTTGATGATGGCCTGATGTGCAATTGACCCTAAACCGATTACCAGGCTGTTTTTCGGCATACTTTCAAGTTCATCTTGCAGAAAACTATTACAATGGTTGATTTCGCTACCAATGGGTTTGTTTTGTGGCGGCAGACACTTGACTGCATTGGTGATCCGGCAATTGTGCAGCTTCAGTCCATCCTTCCGTGAGCTGGCCTCTGGTTGATTGGAAAACCCGTAATCAAACAGGGTTTGATAAAGCAATATACCGGCATGATCGCCGGTAAAAGGGCGCCCAGTCGCGTTGGCACCATGCATTCCAGGCGCCAATCCTACAATCAGTAAACGTGCTCTTGCATCACCGAAGGGTACTACTGGTGCAGCGTAATAATTGGGATAGTCCTTTTTTACCTGACCAAGAAAATCTACCAACCGCAGGCAGCGGCGACACCGAGGATTAAAGGTCATTAATGCTTTTCTCTGTCTTTTAGGATGCCATGACGATAGGCCAATCGTGTCAGCTCAACGTCGTTCTTAATATCGAGTTTTTCGCAGATACTCTGTCTATAGGTACTGACCGTTTTCGGGCTAAGGGAGAGAATATCTGAAATCTCCTGATTCTTTTGGCCTTCAAGTATTTGTAAGAGCACCTGCGTTTCCCGGGATGACAATCCTTTGAAGGGATTTTCAGCATTTCCATGCCATTCCATCAATGTATGTTTCCTTGCCACCTCTGAGGAAATATAGTGTTGGCCATTATATACGGCTCTGATGGCACAAAGCATTTCATCAGCTGGACAGCCCTTGGTGAGAAAACCCACCGCCCCCACCTCGTGCAAGCGTGATGGAAACGGGTCATCATCGAGTACGGTCAAGGCAATCACCTTAAGATCTGACTTGACACGCAGTACCCTGCGGGTTGCTTCAATCCCACCCATACCAGGCATGTTTACATCCATCAATACGACGTCTGGAGAATTTTGTTTGACCAGCTCTATCGCCTCTTCTCCAGTCGACGCTTCACCAGACACCTCGATATCGGGTGCCTTGTCCAAAATTCCCCTGACCCCGGTTCTAATCAATTCGTGATCATCAACCAGTAGAACTTTTATCATTTCTGTTTCTCATCAGATCCCTCTTCCTTTCATTATTAGCCGGCTTAAAGTGCTCCACCTAACTCTGTGGCTTGCCGACAAACCCGTCATTTAAAAGTAATTTACCCCAAACAGGCTGTCACGGCGAGTACCCTAAATCATTAAATCACAATAACCTACGTCTCTTCTCAGGTATATTCAGGTAGTGACATTCCATTCATAACCATTTGATTATCAGTTACAAATGAATGACCTTGTGCCACACAATAGTGTAGCCATTTAGAGAGAAAAAGATTAATTCTCCAGCGTTGTTCCAGGGTTGGACATCGCTGCAATGGTAAGTTAGATTCTCGCAGATCAATTACATCGATCTGCTTTGAATCATGATAAACCCTAAGCGTGGCATCAGGATCGGGATAATCGCCAACGGCATGGCTGAAATAGTAGGTCATGTGAACAAGTGTGGTATAGGGGGTCTACTCTAATGCTTCAAGATAGAGATCCATACCCTGTTCAAGATTCGACTGGTATTTACCCAACATCTGGGTAAGAGCAGGTGCAAGGCGTATCAGCAAGGCATAGTTCTCCTCACTAAGATCCAATACCATCCCCATGGTTGGCCGTGTGGACAACAGCTTTTTCATGCTCCATGGGTAACTGGCATGTCTCATGAAAGTTACGACTCCTGCATGGTGATATTATCGGGTTCAGAGCCACCCAGGTAATCCAAGGCACCCCGAAGGAAGTGCCCTTGGGGTACGCCCCGAAGGAAGTGCTCCTGGGATGTACAACATAGGCCAGTCCACGGAAAATGACAGGCCCATATCAAGGTCGGCAACACAACATTAGCCTGGATGGCTCCCTGCGTGCGGTACAGGTAGTGACTTCCCACACCTCATTCTGGTGCTTTTTTAGGTGGCTCTGAGTGTTGCGATACTTATGACGGGTTACACCAAATCAAGCGTTTTCGCTTTGTCCATCCTGCTGTTCCGCTTCTATCTGAGCACGAACTTCATTCATATCCAACTCACCTGCCTTAGTCAATAATTCACGGAATGCTGATTCAGGCAGGGCGCCTGGCTGTGAGAATATGATGATGTTGTCACGAAATATCATTAATGTAGGAATTGAACGCACCTGAAAGTGCATCGCCAACTCCTGCTCATCCTCCGTATTGACCTTACCGAAGACGACATTCGGGTGATCCTCCGAAACCGACTCATAGGTAGGTGCGAATGAGCGGCATGGGCCACACCAAGGGGCCCAAAAATCGATAATCACGAAACCGTTATCAGTAATAGTCGACTCAAAGTTGTCTTTTGTAAGTTCTACTACAGCCACGTTGCAGCCCCTTGCTGAATGTTAAAAAATTGGAAAGATAGTATCAGAATAGCTTAATAAATTCTTGACGGATTCTGTAGGACTCTCAATCCGGATTGTAGTGCAAAACCAGCCGCAGCTGATCAATCACACTATATGCAAAAAGGCCGCAGACTATGCGACCTTTTTGCTAATCAGAATCAGAAATTAATCTTAAGCCAGACCTAACCTAATCCCTGAAAAATCTGATCTCTAATCTCATTAACAGTTCCTACTCCATTGATTTTAATGTATTTACAACCACCAGCATCCGCTTCTTTGGTATAGAAGCTGATCAGGGGTTCAGTCTGATCATGATAGACCTTGAGACGTGCCTTGACAGTATCCTCTTGATCATCATCTCGCTGAATCAGATCTTCACCCGTCTGATCATCCTTACCCTCTGCTTTGGGTGGATTATAGAGAACATGATAAGTGCGACCGGATGCCATATGGACTCGACGTCCAGACATGCGCTTAATAATCTCTGTATCGGGTACATCGATTTCGACTACCGCATCGATTGGCACGCCAGCCTGCTTCAAGGATTCCGCTTGGGGAATGGTGCGTGGAAAACCATCAAAGAGATAACCATTTTTGCAATCATCCTCAGTAATACGTTCCTTGACCATGCCCATAATGATCTCATCTGAGACAAGACCACCCTCATCCATGATCTTCTTAGCCGCAGCCCCTAATTCTGTGCCGGCCTTAACGTGTGCGCGTAGCATATCCCCTGTAGAGATTTGCGGAATCTGGTACTTTTCTTTCATGTAATTGGCCTGAGTACCCTTTCCGGCACCAGGTCCACCGAGCAGTATGACACGCATGTTGACTCTCCGTTGGTAGTTGTTTTATTCGCTGAAGTTTGCCATGCCCTGGCTATCCGAGCCAGTTGAGACTATCAATAGGTGGATATAGGGGGTTTATGAACCACCAACAGGCACAAGTATATCGACATTAAAAAAACAGTCTTTGTCACCATTCAACCAACCCCTACTTTTGGGGCTGTTGAATGGTTTTTTTACTTTCAGCTGGCTGTAAGGTTTAGCATCAAACTATTGAGTCTTCGCACGAAAGCCGCAGGATCATTCAGCTGACCACCCTCTGCTAGTTGCGCCTGATCAAAGAGCACCTTGGTCAAATCACCAAATCGATCACCATCCCCCTCACCTTCTAGTCGTTCAACCAGAGGATGGGTTGCGTTAATCTCCAGTATTGGCTTGGTTTGAGGTGCATCTTGTCCCACAGACTTGAGAACCCTTGCAAGGTTAGCGCTCATATCATGCTCCTCCACCACGAGGCAGGCAGGAGAATCGGTCAACCGCTGGCTGACTCGAATCTCTTTGACGACATCACCCAACACATCCTGCATGCGTTTCAGCAGGTCTTTGTGTTCCTCGTTCTGTTTCTCACTACTCTCCTCCTCGTCCTTGTCTTCAAGCTCACCCAGATCAAGCGCTCCTTTGGCAACCGACTGCAGAGATTTACCGTCAAACTCTGTCAAACTGGTTACCAACCACTCATCGACCCGATCTGAGAGTAACAGTACTTCAACATCTTTCTGCTTCAACACCTCAAGATGTGGACTATATCGTGCAGCCGCTGCTGAATCCGCAGTAATGTAGTAGATCTTATCTTGGCCATCCAGCATCCGTGAAATATAGTCAGCCAGTGATACGGTCTGGTCATCTGAATCATTACTGGTTGAGGCAAACCGTAGTAAACCGGCAATCCGTTCCAGATTGGTGTGGTCTTCCGCTGGCCCCTCTTTCATCACTTTGCCGAACTGATCCCAGAAGGTCTGATATTTTTCCTTCTCTTCCTCTGCCAGTTTTTCCAGTGCACCGAGAATACGTTTCACATTGGCTTGACGAATAGTGTCGATCTTACGGTTATGCTGCAGTATTTCACGGGAAATATTAAGCGGCAGGTCATCAGAATCGACAACTCCCTTTACGAAGCGTAAATAGCGGGGCATGAGCTTGTCAGCCTCATCCATGATAAAAACACGCCGTACGAACAACTTAACACCATGTTTCTGATCCCTGTCCCAGAGATCAAACGGAGCGCGATGAGGTATGAACAGCAGTGCCGTGTATTCGTTATTACCTTCTACCCGATTATGCACATAGGCCAGGGGATTCTCAAAGTCATGGGATACATGCTTGTAAAACTCATGATATTCCTCTTCTGAGATATCCGAACGATTGCGCATCCACAGGGCAGTCCCCTTGTTGACGCGTTCAAACTCGGGGGTCTCCGGCTTCTCCTCATCCTCGCCGTAGAACTCCTTCTCCATCTCAACCGGTACAGTGATGTGGTCAGAAAATTTGGAAATAATGCTGCGTAAGCGATAATTTTCCAAGAAATCCTTTTCATCCTCTCGAAGATGCAGAATAACCTCAGTGCCACGGGTCGGCTTGTCAAGATTTTCTATGGAGTAAGAGCCCTCTCCATCTGATTGCCAACGTACGCCGTGCTCAGATCCCAAGCCTGCGCGACGGGTCAATAGCGTCACCTTGTCAGCAACGATAAATGCAGAATAGAAGCCCACCCCAAACTGACCAATCAGTTCGCTGTCCTTGCCCTGATCTCCTGACATGGCTTCGAAAAAATTACGGGTTCCTGAGCTGGCGATAGTACCGATGGTCTCTGATACTTCTTGACGACTCATGCCGATGCCGTTATCAGAGATAGTCACGGTTCCAGCCTCCTTGTCGAAGGTCACTCGGACCCTCAATTCCGAACCATCCTCAAATAGCGCCTCATCAGTCAAGGCCTCAAACCTCAGTTTTTCTGCCGCATCCGAAGCATTCGAGATCAACTCACGTAGAAAGACCTCTTTGTTGCTGTAGAGTGAACGAATTACCAGATTAAGTACCTGGCTGACTTCTGCCTGAAACTCTAGAGTTTCCTTATGGGCTTCAACGGTCATGATTGGGTTTAGCCTCCAACGGGTTAGATTATCAATTCAAACAGTCGAACGGATTATTCCGTCGATAGAGGTGGGTGGGGGCTTAAACTGAATTTTCAAGTACCCAGAAAAATCAGAATTGCATTGTGAACCTGATGCTTGCGTGATTCTCCTCATAACTAAGCAGGTCAACATCTGCATCTCTCTCTAGATGGGTAAGGCCCAAGGCAATTCTACTATCATTACCTATCTGATAGTTCAGACCCAGTGAGGCCGTCCATTGATCATAGTTCAAGGTGTCCTCTTCATGGTCAACAAAAGCAATCTGAAACAGTCCATTCATGAGTCGCGAAAGCCTACGAGTAAAGGTCAACCCTAATTCAAGATCCTCAGTATCTCTTCCTGATCTGTCGTAAATACGCTCATAATAGCCGCCTCTGAGTCGGATCGATGACCTCAATGTCTGATAAGTGAATTCTGTTATAAACCTTTTTATCTCATAAAAATCTTCAGTCAGTGACGGCGTAAATGCAGTTCTGGTAAGACTGGGCGGGCTATCAAGTATTGGATCTCTTACTAGATTTCCAAACTCGTCTTGCCGCTGAAAAAGTGGCAGGTTACTTACCTCTTCCCGTGCACTGACAAAGTCCTGTTCATAAATGGCCGTCCATATGGTTCGACTAGACCTATGACTAAAATCTAAATAATAGTCATCACCAAATGTACGTTCACCAAAACCAATTGCAACCCGCGTTCGGGGATTAGGGGTATAAATAGCGCCCAGACTCCATATTGTATCATCACTATCTTGTGTAACCGCCAAGTTGTATTCTTCATAACCGGCAGCGAAGGCGAGAGCCCATTGATTGGTCAGTTGCTGAATTAACTCAGCACGGAATATAGTCGTCTCATTGTCATCATCCAGATTGTCATAGTCCACTACGTTGTGCCGGGCTAATACCTCCCAAATCTGGTTTGTGAAAGAACTACCACTGCTAAATGCAATATCTACACGATTTCCAACACTATCATTCTGGTTATCTTCAGCGTAATCAACACTATCACCAGTATATCTAGCTTCCAGCACACCAATGCTACCTAATCTGGTAGTGAAATAGGGACTTAAACCAACTGTATAGAAGTCTGTGTCATCAGAAGTACCGGTTAGGCCATTGATACCGGTTCGTCCCGAACTGGTAACATTGGTCCTGTCAGCTCTCAACCAGCCATCGAGGAAGAGATGGTTTTCAGCGATCTCTACATTTCCTTCGGTACGTAGAAAATGCACCACATCATTATCTTCAGTCTCATCCCAATAGTGACGATACTCAGGGGCATAATTGAAATCCAATGATGCCCTCGCACCTTCTTTGTATATTGAAATAGTGGGTCTTACCACACTGATAGTGTCGCTCTCTTCATTCTCGCTTGTCAGGAATGCATTATCCGTATAGATCTGCTCGATCCCAATACCTGGAGAGATGATCCAATCACCTGCATGAGCGCTGGTGACAAAGCAAACAACCAGGTATCCGCAGACTAGATATGGCGACAATATACCTTTGAGCCTGTTGACCCGCTCCTTTTGTAAATGAATCATCCGGTTGGTGAACATATTCATCTCATCCTTCAGCAACGATATTGATTAATCAGCACGACCCCAAACAATCCATTGACAATCATGGAAGGTTGAGAAACAGACTAACAAGATTACGCAGGAAGGGGTAAGAAGTCGAGGCGCATAGATCGCACATCACCTATCTATTACTGACTCTAAACCCGATATCGTTCTGATGAGTAACTGAGAACGATTATCAACCTGGTAGCCCTGTTGATAAGCTACTGATTATATGAGTTTCTAGATGCTGATGTCACTCGTCTGATCCAATCTGTAACAAAGTTGATCTAAGCATCTTCAACTTGAGTTCCCAGGTGTGTTTGAATAGTGCATTACAAGAATAGAACCAAGCTGGTAATAATCCAATCATGAAAACAATCACAATCAACACAAAACCTTTCAACGATCAGCGCCCCGGCACATCCGGTCTACGGAAAAAAGTCAAAGTTTTTCAAATACCTCACTATCTTGAGAACTTTGTGCAGGCTATCTTCGATACGCAAACCGATCTGAGGGGTGGAACCCTGGTGCTTGGCGGGGATGGACGTTTCTATAACCGGGAGGCAATTCAGGTCATTTTACGCATGGCCAGCGCAAATGGGCTAAAAAGGGTATTGGTTGGACAAGGCGGCTTGCTCTCGACGCCGGCAGCCTCTTGCATCATCCGTAAATACCAAACCGATGGTGGCATCATCCTCTCAGCGAGCCACAATCCCGGTGGTCCAGATGAGGACTTTGGTATCAAATTTAATACACCAAACGGTGGGCCGGCCCCGGAATCGGTGACAGAGGCCATTTTCCAGAGAACAACATCTATCACTCAATATGACACTGTTGAAAGTCATCCAATAGACCTCGACACCCTGGGTGAGTCGACATTGGGTAATATGACGATTCAAATTGTCGATTCGGTCATGGATTATACCGATCTGATGATGCAGCTATTCGATTTCGAGCACATTCGCCAACTTTTCGACTCCGGCCTATTCCGCATGCGATTCGATGCCATGCACGCTATAACAGGTCCATACGCTACCCACATCTTCGAAGGTTTACTGAACGCACAATCGGAAACTGTGATGAATGGTACACCAAAAGTCGATTTTGGCGGGGGCCACCCCGACCCGAATTTAGTACATGCACATGAGCTTGTGGCCCTCGCTAGTGGAGCTAACGCAGTCGACTTTGGCGCAGCCTCTGATGGCGATGGCGATAGAAACATGGTCCTGGGTCGAAACTTTTTCGTCACCCCGAGCGATAGTCTGGCTGTGATGGTAGCCAATGCCCACTTGATTAAAGGTTATTCAGATGGGATAAGCGGTGTGGCCCGCTCCATGCCTACCAGCCAAGCAGCGGATAGAGTGGCAAAGAAGTTAGGACTGGCATACTATGAAACACCGACCGGCTGGAAATTCTTTGGCAATCTTCTTGATCACCGTAAGATCACATTATGCGGTGAAGAGAGTTTCGGTACTGGCTCAAATCATATTCGAGAAAAAGATGGCCTCTGGGCTGTTCTATTCTGGCTCAACCTCCTTGCTATTAAACAACAGTCGGTAGAGACGATTGTCAGGGAGCACTGGAAGACATTTGGTCGTAATTACTATACCCGTTACGATTACGAAGCCATCGATAAAGCCGCCGCTGAAGGTTTGATGGACCATCTTCGCAACAGGCTTAACCACTTGCCCGGCCAGGAACTGAACGGCTATTTAGTGGAATATGCCGATGACTTCGCCTATACCGATCCTATAGACGGCAGCCGCTCTGAGCGCCAGGGAATACGTATCGGTTTCAGTGACGGCTCACGAATCGTCTTTCGCTTATCTGGAACAGGCACTGAGGGAGCAACCCTCAGAGTCTACCTTGAAGCTTACGAAGCAGACCCCGCTAAACAGATGCAAGACACCCAATCCGTCATGAACAACCTGGTAGAAACAGCATTAGCCCTCGCGGAAATCGAACCTAGGACAGGGCGGACAAAACCAACCGTGATCACTTGATTATTACTGGACAAACAAGCAACCAATCGACTATAAACCAACTGTAGCGGAACTGTCACAGAAGATTATTATTAACCGCAATTAATTATTACTACCATTTAGGAGCAGTTGCATGAATAAAAGGCAGGAAAAGGATCCAAAAAAAACAACAACACAATCCGGAGCCATTAAAAAAACAAAAGCCCGGGTAAGCAAAAAGAAGGTTGCCAAGAAAAAGACCGTCAGCAAGAAGCGTGTCAATAAAAA
>JAHXHU010000144.1 GCA_025656375.1 Candidatus Thiodiazotropha sp. (ex Ustalcina ferruginea)
AACTGCTGAATTCATTTTTTCCTTCCTTTGCCATAAACCGGAACACTGGGAATTATAAATGAATATTTTATTCAGGACACTACACTAGTGAGTATCACTGATCTATCGTTTAGATACCGCGTCAATCAGCATGCCATTTCAATGTCAGTTCATCGATAACCAATACTTCGTCACTGCCAATATCGATAATGTGGAAACCACTCCAGAAACTGTCTGGTTGGGATGCCTCCGTACACCACACGGCTTCGGCACCAAAAGATATCTTACTCGAATCATTTACCTGAGAGGTAAGTAGCAGGTCGAGCTGATAAACCGAACCTGTAATAACGGGCTCCTCACTTAACAGCATAAGACCTTCTGCACTGATATTGACCACACGTCCAATATGGCTGCCGGTAATTTGATCGGCGACAATCAGTACATCGTTAGCTAATTTACGCGGGGATTGACGTAGTTCTTGTATGAATCGTTTCCTAGGCCCTTAATGGACTTCTTTGCCCTCATTACCCTCATCATCGATGAGTTCACTGGCGATATCTTCTGTGGTTTTCAAGGAGCGTTGCAGCATGCGTCTAATGGCATGCAATGTCCTTTCCACGAATGGGTCACTACTATCCTCAAGAATTATTGATTCACCTTTAAGGATCTCTTGTGCCAGTTTTCGAAGTGGTTTGATAGCCGTCTGTACACCAGCCCTATCTACGAAGATGCATGATGCGGTCAAGGGGCTTAGCCATGACAGTTTAACTTTTTGCGATTCACCATTATGTGCATCGGGTATTTCGAACCAGGTTCCGAATCGAATTTTACGCAATTTTTCCATCATTGCTTCTTCGTCTTCGGATATCACTTCGTCATCCTACTTTTCAGCAGTCTCAGCCACAACTGGCTTGCTGGGTACAGGTTCTAAAATCGGTTTTTCTGAAATCGGTACGACTCTCTCCGATGGTGGTGCTGGTACCTCTTTTGCTACTTTTTCAGAGGCAATTGTTGCTGTCTCGACACTGCTGAGCAGGCCAAAAACAACCTGACTCTTTTCCTGATGGAATCCACCAAGAGAGGCTAGTCCATCTTCAATGGCTTTACGTAAATCCGGTAAGGTTTTCTCCAGTTCTTCACGTTCAGCCTGATCTTTGGGTTCAAAGGTCCAGGCAATCTCATCCGCGATACGTAGTGCCTCCTTCCAGTCATCGCTCATTTCGCCATCCGGGTGGCGTAGCAGGACAAAAATAAGCTTGTCGACCCAGGTCTGTACGAGAAAATCCTTAACCGGTTGAGGTAGGTTTTCACTGAATGACCTGGCTTTCATCTCCTGCGAAGCACGTTGTCGGGCTATGTTGAGTTTTTCCCTGCCTTTGATAGAGTCCTGAGCTCGTTTCTCAAGGATGTCTGACTTGCGTCTGAATTCATCCATACGCTTTTTAAACGTCTCTAAAAGCGTACCAAATAGACTGACATTGTCAGAGAACTCTTTTAACACCCTGTCGATCACATTCTGCATATCGGGGTAGATACCCCGTTTAAGATTGCGTTCATCTATCCAGTGACTCCCCGCTTCAACCAAGGAATCGAGAAGTTGTCTTGCTTCGTGATCGCTATCGGTTAGCAGTTTGCGGTCAATGATCGCAACCTTGAGATAGGGTGTATGCAGATGACTGATCAGGGCTTTGGCAACAGCAGGCAGAACAGGATCATTCAACATATATTCGAACAGCATGCCGACTAAATCGATCGTATCCTCGTCAACAGCTTCAAGTCGATCTGCCCCAACCTCTGCATAGAGTTTGTGGCGCTCTTCCGCAAGCGTGTGTTTGACCCGGTTGAGAAATTGTTCGTCAATTTCGATATTTGAAATGGCGCCGGCTGAGCTGTTCACATCCGGTACAAAATCGAATCGTTTTGCTGGTTGGATATTATCCAGTGCGCTGACCAGATTTTCATGGGTCGCGGGGGGTGCGCCACCGAGCTGACGGCCGGCAGCTTTTGCTGCATTAGCCCTGGCCTGGCTCTTCTCCGGCGATACACGGCGTCTGCTGGCCATCATATCCAGGATCGAACCAAACAGCTCCTCGCCCAACTCCTCCTGGGATTGCTCAGAAGTCTCTTCAGATTGGTTCGCGTCCTCCGCTTCACCCGAACCCCGGGCATCAGGCGATTTCTGAATGGATGGTCTTAAGTGAGGGAGGACACCCGCCTCTTTCAGGCTGTTGTTAAAATCATCGTAGATCGACCCCAGTTGCTTTAAGACATATTTATCGAACAGAGCGAGGATGATCACTTTGATCCGAGATTCCAGGCCCAAGGCATCGATAGCATCATTAAACGCATGAGCCAGGTGATGAGGACCGGAGGGGATCTGTTTATGCTTGAGACTATGTCCGCCACTCACCACGCTTAACCGTTGACCTAGCGCATAGAGTTAGTTGAGAGCGATGGTGTCCCACAGTCCTGCTGATCATGTTTTCAAGCGCAGTCGAAACATCCATCGATTCCTGGTCGACCAATTCCAGTTCGGTGTCTTCATCAAGGCCAGAAAAACTATCGATCTCAGGTTGATTGTTCCAGAATTTTTCGAATCCTTCATTGACCAGTTGCCGGAACTCATGCTCCACCAGACCATGCCTGTTTCGGACCATTGCCATGGCCTCGAAGAAATGGTTCTGTATCTCGTTGGTTTCGGCTTTCTGGGCAAAGCTGGTGAGCGCCTTGTCTGAGTTGTTGAAAAGCTCTGTCAAAAGGGCGTTTATATAGACAATAACCGTGTCTCTACAGCGATTCAGCAAAGGCTGAAATTGGCTCTGGTACTTGTTTTTTCTATCCTGGATTGACACGATTGGTGAGTCCTTCAGTGGGTCAATGGTGAAGTATTAATTGGGATGACACTACTGATTAAACGGTTTATATAGGTATTTTGTAGTCTACAAATGTAAAGAGTAGCACGAAGAAACACTAAGATGAATATTCGTATCGTTTGTTTACTGTTCGTTGTTTAAGTGGATTTCTTTCGATTTATCTTTACTATCGGCTCGAATTCCAACAACTTTATCAGTCGTCACCGATGATCTTATTATTGGACTCGGTTGGTGTAAGTATAATCTCACCCTGACCGATACTATTGGCAAATATCATTCGATAGGTGGTGCCATTGTCTTCACTATGGGCTGCACGGAGTTTTTTCACCTTTTCACGGGCAGGCCGGTACTTCTCTTCTTCGTCGATGTACTCGATTTTATTGTCGGCTGAGATTTTGAAAACAAAAAAAGGCATGATTTACACTCCGAAACAGCGGGTTGGCGGTCAAGCTTTGCCAAATAGTGCCGCTAACTAAAGAAATAGCCAGGATAGTAACCGAATACGGCATCGAAGAATATCCCAATATCCTTTGTATATCAGTGTATTAAACCGGAACAGAATAGTGATATATTGGATCCGCTCTGTGAGGTGGAAGTCATGACTCCGCAACAACTTGTAATAGAAATTGAAAACTTGGTTTCCCTGCCTGATGTTTGTGTCAAAGTTAATCGACTCATCGATGCACCGAACTATTCCGCAGCAACGCTAGGTGATTTGATATCTCAGGATACAGATCTATCTGCCCGCCTGTTGCGTCTGGTGAATAGCGTCTTTTTCAATTTTAAAGCACCCGTTGAGACCATCTCCAGGGCGATTACAGTGGTTGGAACCAATGAACTGCGTAATCTGGTGATGGCGACCACAGCAGCGAGGATTTTTACCGGTATACCCGGGGATTTAGTGGACATGTCTGATTATTGGCGCTACTCCATAACGACCGGGGTGACCGCTGCAGAATTGGCCAAGCGCTGTAATGTGTTGCACAGCGAGCGGTTATTTGTAATGGGTGTGTTGCATGATATCGGCAGGCTTGCGATTTACCTGAAGATGCCACAAGAGGCCAGAGATATTCTGTTGATCACCGGCGAGGACGATACCCTGCTACCGGAAACAGAGTATGAAATCCTCGGATTTACCCACATGGATGTCGGGGAAGCCTTGCTGAGAAAGTGGAAGTTGCCAGAGAGCATTATCACCGTGGTTGCCTATCATCATCGTCCGTATGCCACAAAGCTGTTTCAGTTGGAGACTTCTTTGTTGCATTTGCCATCAACCTTAGCCTACACAGAGATCAGCGGCATCGATATACAAGAGGTCTATGAACTGATCGATACAGGAATCTGGCAGATCACCGGATTACAGGTCGATGATATCGAACCCCTGCTGGAGGAGATTCCGCAAAAGGTTTCAGAGATCATGGATGTGGTGTTGGCTCCGAAGTTGAGGCCTCAAAAAAGTCAGCCGAGTTAAGTGTCGTTATCAGGCCTTGGCTACTTTTATTATCTAAGAGCTCAGTGATTGAGCCCTAAACGGGTTAGAATACGGCCTCATGTTGAGGCTCTACCAATCCAACCATCTCGAATCGCTGTCTAAACGGCTGGCCTTGTTGCTTGCTGGACCGGGCGGAGCGCCTCTTCAACAAGATCAGATAGTTGTGCAACACCCAGGTATGGCACGTTGGCTATCCTTGCAGATCGCCAGCCATCTGGGTGTCTGTGCAAATATGCAGTTTCCCTTGCCTGCCGCCTTTATCTGGCAGCTATTCCGTGACCTCCTGCCGACAGTCACCCCCTATGACCGGTATCAGCCAAAGCGTCTTGCTTGGCGACTATTTGCCTGCTTGTCAGCCATTGAAGTCAATCTTCAGAATCGACCGGTTTTAGACTATTTGGCAGAGGGGGGGGATGTCCGTCGTTTTCAGTTGGCTCAGCAACTGGCTACTCTTTTCGATCGGTATCTGGTCTATCGGCCAGATTGGATTATTAAATGGCAGCAGGGTGAGACGGCAACGGAGGGTGATGAATGGCAAGCGGAAATCTGGCGTCAGCTTGCACAGGAAGATCCCATCCACTGGGTGAGTCTACAGCAACAGTTGTTTCAGTTATCACCGGGACCCAATGGAGACAACCCATCATCAAGGATCTTTATCTTTGGTGTGCCTACCTTGTCGCCTGGCTACCTGGAGATAATTCGTCAGATTTCATCCACGATGGAGGTCCATCTTTTCCTGCTCAATCCCTGTGAAGTTCATTGGGCCGATATCGTTTCACCCGCTGAGCAGGCTCAGTTAAGACTCAAATCGGTTGAGGAAGAGCTCTATCTCGACGTCGGTAATCCACTGTTAGCCACTATGGGAAGCCAGGGGAGAGATTTCTTCGCTGCCATCAATGAGATGGACCCAGGGGGTGAAGAATTATTCGAAACTGAACCGGATGATCGGCTTCTACAGCAGCTGCAAAATAATATGTTGTCTCTCCAGCCCCCACTGGCCGGTTGCTTACCTGACAGCTCTATTTCACTGCATCGATGCCACGGTCCGATGCGAGAGGTAGAGGTACTCTACGATCAACTGCTGGCGATGCTGGACGAATTGCCCGGCTTGACGCCGGCTGACATTCTGGTCATGGCACCTGATATCGACCGGTATGCACCGTTAATCGATGCACTCTTTTCAGAACCGGGTGGTCGACCCTCTATACCCTTCAGGATTAGTGATGCCAGTCTGAGGCAGAGCAACCCACTGGCTGTTGCTCTGATCGAGATTCTGCAATTCCCAGGATCTCGATATAGCGTCAGCGAACTGCTCAATCTACTGGAGTTTCCCGCTATCCGACGCCGATTTGCGCTGGATGAAGTGGGACTCGAACAGGTGACTCAGTGGATAGCTCTGGCCGGCATCCGTTGGGGACAGGATGGTGATAGCAAGCAGCTACATGGACTTCCTTCCGAACAGCGCAATACCTGGCAGGCGGGTCTGCACCAACTCATGCTGGGTTATGTCATGCCCGGTGATGGGGAACTACTATGGCACCAGACCTACCCGCTGGATGTGGTAGAAGGCTCCGCCAGTCAGTGGCTAGGGAGCCTATTGGCCTTCTGTGACGCGGTTTTCGGCCTGGAAAGCCAACTTGAGACAAGTCGAACACCCCAAGCATGGATGGTTTTTTTAATCAATCTCACGGAACAGTTTTTTTACACTGATGAGGAGAATGAGCCACTCATCGAGTCGGTCAGGGAGACGATCCATGATATGGCGAAAGAGGCCGATGAGGCAGGTTTTCATGAACCGGTCTCGGTATCGATTGTTCGTCATCGCTTACAGGAGATGTTGAGTCTCTCTACCGATCATGGCTTTCTGGGTGGTGGTGTCAACTTCTGCGCCCTTGCACCGATGCGCAGCTTGCCATTTCGTGTGATCTATCTCATTGGTATGAATGATGACGCCTTTCCACGCCGGCAACCTGAACTTGGGTTCGACCTGATGGCCACTGAGTTTCGTCCAGGTGATCGTTTACGACGGGTGGATGATCGCTACCTTTTTCTTGAGACGCTGATCTCTGCAAGAGATTGTCTTGCGCTCAGTTATGTCGGACGGAACCAGCGGGATAACAGCCTGATTCCTCCCTCTGTGGTAGTGGATGAGTTATCTGACACCCTGCAGCAGATGGTTGGCGAAGCGGGTATGAAGGAGATCAGGTTCGACCATCCCTTACAACCCTACTCGGCTGACTATTTTCGAAGTGACAGTGCACTCTTCAGCTACTCTCCGGAGATGCGGGAGGCCGCTATGCGGGTAGGTCGAGGTAGAGAAGTTGATCCGCCTCTGGTGACACAAACACTCGCAGAACTCGATGATATCATTGAGATAGATCTGCAGCAGCTGCTCTATTTTTTTTCCAACCCGCAACGAGGTTTTGCTCACCACCGGCTTGATATCAATCTTGAGCCGGCCGAATTGCTTCCGGAGGAGCGCGAAACGTTCGCCCTTGAACGTTTCGATCAATTGGATCTGGCGCATGCACTGGTGGAATCGTTACTCCAGGGAGAGTTGCCGGATGCCCTTTACCATCGATTAGATGCCCGTGGTCAGTTGCCACATGGAAAAATTGGCGAGCCGGTCTATGAACAGATGCAGGTAGAGGCTGCTGAGACGGTTAAGCGGATTCTTTCTCATCGAGGCGACAGCCAATTGACGCCCCAGGAGATCGACCTGACAATTGGTCAGGTTCATCTTGTGGGTCATCTGGATGGTATCAGTGAAGCGGGTCTGCTGACCTACAGCACAGAACGACTCTACCCCTATCTGTTGATACAGCAATGGATTCGTCACCTGTTGTTGAACGAGTTGAATCCCGCTGATGTTGTGCTACAGAGTTGTCTGTTGGAGCGTGGCAGAACAGGCAGTTTTAGACCCATTGATCAGGCCAGTTTGCACTTGGAGGTGTTGTTACAGCACTATCGCATGGGATTGCGAACACCACTGCCATTCTATCCGACAACATCCTGGATCTTTATGGAGAGCTTGCAGCAGGGTGATGAGGAGAAGGCCCTCAAAGCGGCCAATCACAGGTGGTTTGGCAATCAATACATGCCGGGTGATGTGGATAAACCTTATAATCGCCTATTGATGCCGGGGCGTCCCATTTTAGATCAAGCGTTCAGTGAAACCAGCTTGAGATTGTTGCAGCCACTGATGGACCACCTGGAGTGGCTTTAGCCTGTACTTCTCGCCAGGTGGGCCAGATAAAATGAGAACAAGATGAAACTTTACGAATATAACTTTGTATCAGTGACCTGTTTAGATCTACACTTTGCCCTATTTGGTTTTTGGAGCAATCTGGCTTCACATCTTGAACGATTAGCCTTCAACCATAGTGATGACTATGCTTCTGCGGCTAATCGTTCAATCTGCTTTGCCCGCTTGCCCCAAAAATCCAAATTCTGGTAAGAAGTACAGGCTAATGCAAATCGAATCAGTTGCGTTGAAAGGATTCAATCTGGTCGAGGCCAGTGCGGGTACCGGTAAAACCTACACTCTGACCAGTCTCTATCTGCGACTCTTACTGGAGCAGGGGCACGGTCCGGATTCGATACTTGTCGTGACCTACACCAAAGCGGCCACGGCGGAGTTGAAAACGCGTATCCGCCAACGACTGCTTGAGACCAGGACTCTGTTTGAGGGGGGTATATCGACAGACCCTCTGTTACTCTCCTTATATGAAAAGCTGCAGGATAGGGAAAGGGCGCACAAGAGTCTTGATCTGGCCATTGCCAGCTTTGACCGGGCAGCCATCTTTACCATCCATGGTTTTTGTCAACGTGTATTGACGGAACAGGCGTTTGAGACCGGGCAGGCGTTTCAAACTGAATTGGTGCCTGATCAGGGGGATCGTCTGCAGCAGATTGCAGACGATTTCTGGCGTCGGGAGGTGGCGGGTTTACCACCACAATTTCTGCAGGCCTTCCGTGACTGGATTGCCACTCCTGAAGCCCTTTTATCGCGCCTGCGTCCAGCCTTGGGCAAGCCCTATCTGGGCGTCAGGGCTGCACAGTGGCCTGAAACTCTCCAACAACTCGAACAGCAGGCTCTGCTATTACAATCGGATATCAGGTCGGTTTGGGAAACGGGACGAGACACCATTCAGGCATTGCTAAGTGACAGCCAGGTCATGAAGGGCAATGTCTATCGACAGGCTTGGGTGGAGAGCTGGTGCGGAAAAATGGACCTATGGCTGCAAGCAACACCCTATCAAAGACCCTTCGACAAAGCAGAACGGTTTACCCCGGCAATCATCGCGGCAGCAGTGAAAAAGGGTAAAACAGCGCCACAACATCCGTTTTTTTTACAGCTGGAAAGCTATCTGATCAGTGTCGAGAGGTGTACCGAGGCTTATGATAAAGCGGTTGTCGCCTTGCAAAAAAAGTTCTACGACTACCTCCTCGATGAACTACCCAAACGACAGGCTGAAGCGGGGGAGTGGTCCTATGACGACCTGTTGTTGCAGCTAGAGCATGCCTTGCAAGCCGACACTAGCGGTTACCTATCAGACATGTTGCGCAGACACTATCCCGCCGCTCTGGTGGACGAGTTTCAGGATACCGATCCGGTTCAATATCAGATCCTTCATCAGATCTACCAACAGAGTGGTCTGCCCGTGTTCCTGGTTGGGGATCCGAAGCAGGCGATCTATAGTTTTCGCGGCGCCGATATATTCGCTTATCTGCGAGCCAGGGACGAGACGGGGGCAGTGCGCCATACCCTGGATACCAATTGGCGATCAACGGCAGGGCTGGTACAGGCTGTGAACGCCCTGTTCTGTCAATCGGAAAGCCCCTTTTTTGATCACCGTATCGGTTTCGAGCCGGTGAAACCGGCAGCCCGGGAGATGGAGACCTTCACCTCAAAGAGTGAGTGTGATGCGCCGTTTCAAATCTGGCAACTTGCTTTTGATGATCAACACTCACTCGAAGAGGTTCGCCAGGCAGTGGCCGATGCGACTGCTGGTGAGATCACCACGCTGTTGACACAAGCCGCGAAAGGTCAGGCTCTGATTGGCCAGAGACCCTTGCGTGGCAGTGATATCGCTGTGTTGGTGCGAAAACATGAACAGGCGACGCGTATCGCCGAGGCGCTGCGTGAGAGAGGCATACACTCAGTACGCGGTAGTCAACAGAGTGTCTATTGGTGCCGTGAAGCTGAGCAGATGGAACGACTGCTCATTGCACTACTGGAGCCCAATCGGGGAGGCTTGATGCGAGCTGCACTGGCAACTCCACTGCTGGGTTGGGATGGTGCTGCTATTGATCAGCTGAATCGTGACGATGGGATTCAAAGTGGCCTGTTTAACCGCTTTTTCAACTATCATCGTGGCTGGCGGGATGATGGCTTTATCGCCATGTTCAGGCGACTGATCGTTGAGCAAGGGATCGAAAACCGGCTACTCGACTTTCAGGATGGCGAGCGTCGACTGACCAATTTTTATCATCTGTTGGAACTGCTGCATCAACACGATAGTACAGTGCAACCCGGTATGGAGGGGCTGGTAAAGTGGTTTGGTCGTCAGCGCCAATCGATTTCCCAGGATGATGAGCGATTGCTACGTCTGGAGAGTGATGGGGAGCTTGTGAAGATCGATACCTTACACCACAGTAAAGGGTTGGAGTATGGCATCGTTTTTTGTCCCTATTTATGGGATGAATCAACTGAGAAGGCTAATGACCGGCCGTTCCTGTTTCATGATCCAGCGGATGACTATGCTGCCGTACTGGAGCTTGGATCGGAACATTTTGTGGAAAACCAGCGCTTTTACCGTGAGGAGGGGATGGCGGAAAACCTGCGTCTGCTGTATGTGGCTTTGACCCGTCCACGCTACCGTTGTTATCTTCCTTGGGGGTTGCTGAAGCAGGCAGCAAACTCCGCTCTGGGTTGGCTGTTGCACAGTGGGCGAAGTGGCGATCAGCCCGACAAGTTGGCGTCATGGAAAGAGCAGGCTAAGGCCTTGAGCCGGGAGAGAGACGAACAGCAACTGCAACAACTGATCGAAGCCGCTCAGGGCAGCATCAGTTTGACACCCATGCCAATCGGCAGTGAGTTTGCACAACTCGCTTTACCACTTCCGCCGGAACTCCTTCATCCCAGACGTTTTACAGCTTCGCTTAATAGGGCTCGAAGGGTGGCCAGTTTCTCCTCCCTGGTAGCAGGTCACCAGGAGGATAGACCGGACCATGATGCCCCGCTGGCACAACTTGTACAGCCACAAGATCAGCAGGAGGGCTTCAGCGTACATGGCTTTCCCCGCGGTTCAAGGCCAGGTAGTTGTCTTCATGCCATCCTGGAAGAGTTGGCGTTCGATCACCCTGAGCAAGAAGCAGTTGAAACCCTGGTTGAGGAGCAACTGTTGTTGCATGCCATTGATAGCCGTTGGACACCTGTCGTTGTCGACTGGATGAGTCACCTGGTACAGACGCCTCTCAATGCCCAGGGCCTGACTTTGAGTATGATCGGGGATCAGCAACGACGTAACGAGATGGAGTTTTACTTCCCGGCCCACGCCCTCGATCCAAAGGCGATAAAGCGACTTGCACAAGTCCATCATTTCTCTGAGACTGAAGCGTTGCTTGATGGACTGGATAACCTGCAATCAGAGGTGGTAGATGGATTTATCAAAGGCTACATCGACCTGGTTTTCGAAGCAGATGGGCGATTCTACCTGGCTGACTACAAGTCTAACTGGTTAGGTAACAGCTATAGCGATTACCACCCACCGGCACTGCTGTACTCCATGACCAGCCACCACTACACTTTGCAATATGTGCTCTACTCCCTGGCACTGCATCGCTATCTGCGGCTGCGGCTTGTCGACTATGATTATGAGCGCCACTTCGGTGGTGTCTTTTATCTATTTCTGCGCGGCATGCAGCCTCAGAGTGGCCCTCGACTAGGTGTTGTTGCCGAGCGACCCTCCCATGACTTTATCGAGGCGCTGGACAGCTTGATCGAGGGGCGGAGTGGTGTCTCAAAATAATAATCTGCTACGTGATCTACATCGGTGCAATCAACTCAATGACCTCGATCTGTACCTTGCCGAGTATCTGCTTGGTGAAGCTAAGGCACCCTCCCAATCCCTTGCCCTGGCCATTGCATTGACCAGTCATGCGACCTCCGAGGGCGATGTCTGTCTCGACCTGAATGATATTGCGAATGAGCGACTTTTCAGTGACGCTGAAATGGCTGTTCAGGCACCCGAACTCGAGCGTTGGTCTGCCGAACTGTTGAGCAGTGGTGTGGTCGGTCGACCCGGTGACTGGCAACCGCTGATTCTCGATGCCCGTAGCCGACTCTATCTTCATCGCTATTGGGAGTATGAACAACGACTCGGTCAGTCACTGCTTCTCCGTGCCGACTCAGTTGTTGAGGCGATTGACCTGGGTGTATTGAAAAAGGGTCTCTCGACACTCTTTCAGTATCAATCCGGACGAGGGAGTGACTGGCAAATGATCGCCGCAGCTACAGCGCTGCTACGTCGCCTCAGCATCATCTCCGGTGGACCGGGGACAGGCAAAACGACAACCGTCGTACGACTGCTCGCACTGCTGCGTCAGCAACCTGGGGGCGAGACTTTGCGGTTTGCCCTTGCAGCGCCGACGGGAATGGCTGCCTCACGCCTGCAGCAGGCGATCCAGCAATCCAAGGCATCACTGCCCTTGTCACCACAACAACTGCAAGCTATTCCTGAACAAGCATCGACACTGCATCGTCTGCTTGGCGTTAATCGACAAGGTACAGGTTTTCGTCATCATCGGAATAACCCCTTGTTGCTGGACGTGGTGATAGTGGACGAGGCATCCATGATCGATGTGGCGTTGATGACAAAACTCCTTGATGCGCTGCCGCAACAGGCAAGATTGATATTGTTGGGAGATCGTGACCAGCTCGCCTCTGTAGAGGCTGGTGCCGTGTTGGGTGATCTATGTACAGGTTGTGAGGGGCCCGATCAGTCATTTACCCAGGTGTTAAAGGACATCACAGGTCAAGCGGTAGAAAGCGAATCACAGTCAAGCAGTCGTCTCAGAAATAGTGTGGTTGTGCTGAGAGAGAGTTACCGTTTTGATGTCGATAGCCAGATCGGCAAATTGGCCAGTGCAATCAATCAGGGAGATGCGCGAACGGCACGACACTTGTTGCTCACGGGTGGGGATGAAATAGCCTGGTTGAATGCTGATCTTAGTGCTGCAAAGGTGGCTTCCGGTCGTTATGCAAGGCTTTTTCAGGAAATAGCGGCAGGGGCAACTGTCGAATCACTGTTCTCAATACTGCAGGAATTTCGTTTGCTCTGTACCTTGCGAGAAGGACCTCACGGGGTCAATGCGATGAATCAGGCGATTACCCATGAACTGATTCGGGCTGGTTATATCCAGGATGACAGCGAGTGGTATCCAGGACGTCCTGTCATGCTCTCTCGTAATGATTATCAACTCAACCTTTATAATGGTGAGACCGGCATCGTTTTATACCATCCGGATCCTGACCAGGGACTGGCTGTCGCCTTCAGTGGTGTTGATGGCCAAACTCGGTGGGTCTCTCCTTCACGATTGCCTTTCTGTGAGACGGTCTACGCAGTGACGGTTCACAAGAGTCAGGGTTCAGAATTCAAGGAGGTATTGCTGCAGATGCCGGATCAACCCAACCCTGTTCTGTGCCGTGAATTGCTTTATACCGCTATTACTCGATCAAAAGAGCGGTTCAGCTTGATGGGTGAAAAGAAAACCTTTGAATATACTGTCGAGCATCAAATGCAACGTAACAGTGGACTCGCTGATTTGTTGGCGACTCCTGTCGATATGTGAATGCACCTGGAATACATTTGCTTGACCAGAGCCCAGGTTTTTACGCTTATCGTCTGGTAAGACTATTTGCAAATTAACCGCCAAGCTTGAATAAGCATAGTCTTGTTCATCAAGAGATTGGTGGGGCAGGGCCCCACCCTACGGTCTATTTCTAGGTGTAGGGTGGGGCCTTGCCCCACCGGAAGGCTAATCGTGTTCACTTATGCTAGACAGTAGTGGG
>JAHXHU010000096.1 GCA_025656375.1 Candidatus Thiodiazotropha sp. (ex Ustalcina ferruginea)
CAACCACATCACCATCCTGCAGGGGGAGCATATTGAGTTCAGCTTTCCTGCCCAGGTTCTCTTCCAATAGCTCGATATAGCGCATCAACTCCACTGGCTGGTTATTTCCGATGTTATAGAGTCGATAAGGGGCAGTACTGGACGCCGAGTCGGGGTGATCACTGTCCCAGTCAGGATTGGGTTGAGGTATACGGTCCAAAACCCGGATAACCCCCTCCACGATGTCATCGATATAGGTGAAGTCTCGACGATGCTTACCGTAGTTGAAAACATCGATGGGCTCACCACGCATGATCTTGTGGGCAAATTTGAGCATCGCCATATCAGGTCTGCTCCAGGGGCCGTAAACGGTAAAAAAGCGTAAACCGGTGGTGGGTATGCGGTACAGATGGCTGTAGGTATGAGCCATCAGTTCATTCGCTTTTTTGGTGGCGGCATAGAGGCTTACAGGATGATTGACGTTGTCATGTACAGAGAAGGGCATGGAAGTATTGGCACCATACACTGAACTGCTCGAAGCATAGACCAGGTGTTCAACATTATGGTGACGACAGCCCTCCAGAATATGACCAAATCCCAGTAGGTTGGAGTCGATATAGGCCAATGGTTTTTCGATTGAATAGCGAACACCCGCTTGTGCAGCAAGATTGACCACACCCTGAGGTTTGTAACGGGAGAAAACATCCGCAATCCCTTCGCGATTTTCAAGCTCGAGACGCAGGTCTGTAAAATTTGGGTGATCCTGGGTGCGAGCGAGACGGGCCTTTTTCAGTTCAACATCATAATAGTCATTGAGGCAGTCGATACTGATGATCTCATCGCCACGTTCCAGTAGGCGTAGGGCCAATGCCGAACCGATAAATCCGGCGCCACCGGTTATGAGTACTCGCATGGTAAGCGTTCCTGATATGTTTGATTTAGGCACTTACGTGTCAGCAAGGCCATTTATATGAGACACTGCACTAGATAGACACTATCGGGTCAAATCATCAACATACCAACTCATGGCCTCGCCAAGTCCCTGGTCGATGTTATGGGTTGGCTGATAACCAAGTAGTTGGTTGGCTTTACCGATGTTTGCCAATGAATGGCGAACATCCCCCGCTCGAAAGTCCCTGTAAGTGGGAGAGATATCGCTCAGATAAGAGAAATTGCCAGCCAGAATATCCCTGATTTTTGTAAAAAGCTGATTCAGGGTGGTGCGATCGCCGACCGCAATATTGTAAACCTGGTTTGTCGCATCCGTATTGTCAGTGGTTGCAGCCAACAGATTGGCCTGAACTGCGTTGTCGATATAGCAAAAGTCCCGGCTGGTCTCGCCGTCGCCATTGATAAAGACCTCATCTTTGTCGATCATCGCAGCAACCCACTTGGGTATCACCGCTGCATAGGTGCCGTTGGGGTCCTGGCGACGACCAAAGATATTGAAGTATCTCAGACCTATGGTGTTGAAATCGTAGCAGCGAGCAAACACCTGGGCATAGTGCTCATTGACCAGTTTCGTAACCGCATAGGGTGAGAGAGGATTGCCTATGCTCTCTTCGACCTTGGGTAGTCCCGGATGGTCGCCATAAGTAGAGCTCGATGCGCCATAGACGAACCGCCTAACGTTGGCATCACGAGCGGCAACCAGCATATTCAGGTAGCCGGATATGTTGTTTTCATTTGTCGTGATGGGGTCTGTCAGAGAGCGGGGGACTGACCCAAGCGCCGCCTGGTGCAAGACATAGTCAACGCCCTTGCAAGCCTGGTGACAGGTTTCCAGGCTCCTTATATCACCTTCTATGAAGGTGAAGTTGCCCCACTTTTCGGGGGAGACCACAGCTTTAACCTTTTCAAAGTTGTATGCATGGCCGGTTGAGAAGTTATCCAGGCCGATAACGCGCTGATCAAGGGTAAGTAGGGTTTCCAGCAGGTTGGAGCCTATAAACCCGGCGACACCCGTTATCAACCAGTTGGACTGATTGGATACGAGTGTTTGTTTTAGTCTGTCATAGGGGGTCATAGTCTAGCGTCTACATCTTCAACAGGGAGAATATTCTTAACGTCGAAGAGCACGCCATTCTCCTTACACAAGGCCCGAATCTTGTCAGAACCCATCGCTTGGAACTCGCGGTGGGCGACAGCGAGAATGACGGCATCATACTCTCCCTCTTTCAGCTCGGGGATTGGACGAAGACCATATTCATGCTCCGCCTCGTCTGGGGAGACCCAGGGATCATAGACATCCACCTGAGCACCGTAATCCTCGAATTCAGTGACAATATCGACAACCCGTGTGTTCCTTAGATCCGGACAGTTCTCTTTAAAAGTCAGACCGAGCACAAGGGCCTTGCTGTTATTGGTGGCTGTACCTCTCTTCATCATCATCTTGATCACACTATGCACCACATAGGCTCCCATGCCGTCATTGAGACGACGACCGGCGAGAATAATCTCCGGCTGATAGCCAATCGATTGGGCCTTGTGTGTGAGGTAGTAGGGGTCTACACCGATGCAGTGACCGCCTACCAGGCCAGGTCTGAACGGGAGGAAATTCCATTTACTGCCGGCGGCCTCCAGCACTTCGAGGGTATCAATATCAAGACGGTTGAAGATCAGCGCGAGTTCGTTGATCAGAGCGATATTGACATCACGTTGGGTATTCTCAATAACTTTAGCGGCTTCTGCGACCTTGATACTGCTGGCTTTGTGGGTGCCGGCAGTGATAATGGAACGGTAGAGTTCATCCACAAAATCTGCCACTTCAGGTGTGGATCCGGAGGTGACCTTTTTGATAGTCGGCAGTCGGTGCTCTTTATCGCCTGGATTGATGCGTTCTGGGCTATAGCCGACGTAAAAGTCCTGGTTGAACTTCAGACCCGAGTCAGCTTCCATGATCGGTACACAAACCTCTTGTGTTGCACCGGGATAGACAGTGGATTCGAAAATCGCAATATCACCTGGCTTAAGAACTTTGCCAAGGGCGTGGCTGGCGCCGATCAAAGGGGTGAGATCGGGCTGCTTATGTTCATTGATTGGGGTAGGGACAGTGACGACATAGATATTGCAAGGTTTTAGGTCATCCAGGTTACTGGTGTAGCTCAGATAGGGTATCCGTTTCAGTTCTGCGGGGTCGACCTCCAGTGAGCTATCCCTGCCCACCTTCAACTCCTCGACTCTACCTTCATTGATATCGAGCCCGATGGTTGGATATTTCTTTCCGAATTCAACCGCAAGCGGTAGCCCAACATAACCAAGGCCCAGTACACCGATGTGCACTTCCCCAAGATTAAACATGCATTTTCCTTGTTAAATAAAATCTGAAGCCGTCGTTTCAGGCTAAAGTGGAGATCCAGGCCAAAGATATGCTTATCGCCAGCCTACTAAACAGCCAAATGATAACTTGGCATGGGCATGAAATCGAGGGATTTCTAGGGCAAGGCTATGATGAGGATCTCAGACAAAGGGTTTACAATCATTGTGCCCTCAGCGAACACGCTGAGGTATTTTAGCTCTATTCAGTGATAGGGCATCCATATCAACACAACGGCATCAATGTCATTAAAAAAACCACCCCAAGGCACCCCCCCTGAAAAGATTGCGCTGGTCGCACTCCATGCCGGGTACAGCCACAGCTCATTGGCCCTTCAATCAATTGCCGCCTATGCCAAGTCTGAACCCTACTATGAGCAGTTGCAGCTTTTTGAGAGTCTGGTGAATAAAAATCCTCAGCCATTGATTGAGGCGTTGGTGGCGTTGCATCCCAAGGTTATCGGATTCTCAACCTATCTATGGAGTATCCTCGCGACTATCCATATTTCAAAAATACTCAAACAATTGCTTCCTGATGTAATTATCGTATTTGGCGGACCTGAGGCAGGCCCCCGGGGAGAGGCATTGCTGGCCAGGGAATCAATCCTTGATTTTGTCATACAGGGGGAAGGGGAGGCAGCATTCAACGATCTGGTCAAATTATTACTCTATAACCAAGGGCAGTTGGATGGTGTTTCCGGATTGAGCTATCGGGAAAACGAATCGATTAAGTGCAACCCGGTACAACTACTCCCGGTCGAGAAGATCCCCGCACCGATGGCTGCGGGACTGGTCGATGTCAGTAGACCGCTTGTCTATTGGGAGACCTCTAGAGGTTGTCCCTACCTTTGTACCTTCTGCACCAGCGCCACGGAACGATTACGGGTTTTTCCAATGGAACGGATCGAGGCTGATCTACAGGTACTGGAGCAGCTTGAAAACAAGACCATAAAACTGCTTGATCGCAGCTTTCATCTAGGCAAGGAGCGGAGCAGTAGACTATTGAAACAATTTTCAGCCACACCACCAGGACTACGCTTTCATCTTGAACTCAATCCCGATCGCATCTCACCGGAGGCTATGACGATCTTTCAGCAGGCAGAACCTGGCAAGTTTCAGTTTGAGATCGGTCTCCAATCACTGAACGAGGGGGTACTCAACACCATTCAACGCAACATGGATATAGCCAAGGCCCTGAAAAATATCCGTCAGTTGGTTGAGATGAGGCGTCATCCGGTCCATCTTGATTTGATTGTCGGTTTGCCCGGTGAAACAGCGCCTCAATGTGCAGCGTCGTTGGATCAAACGTTTCTGCTCTATCCAGATCATCTGCAGCTGGGGACGCTGAAACTGTTGCCTGGTACGCCGCTACAGGAACAGGCACATCAGCTTGGCTATCGCTGGGATCCCGATCCCCCCTATGAAGTGCTTGCCCATCCTCTACTCACATTCTATGAGATCGCCCGATTTAAACACTATGCTGAGTTGTTGGAACGTCTTTGGAACAGTGGCTATCTTCGCTCCACCCTGGCGGGCCTTACGGATCACTGTTTTAAGGGCCATGTCAGCAACTGTTTCGATGGATTAATGGATAGGCTGGGAGAGGGTTTGGCGGTCGATAACCTGCAGCCGGATTCACTCTTCGCCCGACTGACCGAATTCATCCTGCCCTATCTGGAGGAGCAACCCCTATTGGGTGAATGGCTGTTGTGGGACTACAGCCAGTTCAGCCTGGTGAATGGCAAGACACCCGTCTGGATCGCTGAACAGTTGCAACAGACCGAGCGATTCGTGGTCAATGGCAGCCGCAGGCGATTACCGATCCTCACCTTAACGGAGGAGGGTGTGAAATTGATAAACCGACAAATCAGTCGGGGTGTGAAAGCAGGGCATTATGCGGTATGGCCGAAGCAGCACAAAAAGGGCAAGCCGGTTGAGATCATAGCTGTTGAGGGGGATGGTAAACTATAAAAAATGATTAGCCGCGAATGGACGCCAATTACCGCAAATGTCCACAAATATTTCTGTTCCATAGGTTGCGGCCTGCCGCACCAAAAGCCTGCCAGATTCAACGGTAAACATGGTTAATATCGTGGTGTGTTGTCTCACTGGTGTGTGGATCTGCTGGCGCGACATTCGGTGCGGCAGGCCACACCCTTGGTTTCCGGGAATGATGCCTGTGTTCTGCGGGCAAGTTTGAGGATGTCATCATTACCATAGTGAAACACCAACCTGCCTATGACCTCTCGCAATCGCTTCTCTACTGTGCCGCGACCGCTAAGTGATATCGCTGATGCACAAACCTGCCAAGGTTGTTTCTGCAGGACGCGCATGATCATCAGTGCGGCATCTTCATCCTTGACCCGACCCTCGGCAAGGGCTGATAGACTGATCACTTCAATGGCATGTAGGGTGAGATCGTAGCCACGCCGAGCAAAGGCGAAAGCGACCAGGTCGAGCCACTCCTGTCTCTCTAATGATGTGGTTGATCGGTGGTCAATGCCCTCCAGGAGCGGGCCGGCCAGATGGGTTGAAAGTTGTCTTAGGGGATCACTTAACAGCGTGGGGAGTTGTCTGGCAAACTGCTCTCTCGCCTGTATAACCAGCTGCTCTCCGGATGGAGACAGTGGTTGGATCAACATCACCGATTGGTTGCTGCTGCTGGCTCCTGCATGCAGTCCGAGCCGCACTGCTTGCAGGCCGTTTGTCCGCCAGAATTTAATCAGTTCGGGTGTTGCACCGAAGCTGGTACCCAGATAGTCAAAACCCTGATCAATTGCACGTTGTTTGACTGCCTCAACCAGTTGGCTGCCAAGCCCTCTGCCTTGTACAGCCGGATGAACAGCAATGCGCATGATCCGTAAACATTTCAGGGTTGCTGCCGATCGTAGGCCCAGATGGGCGGAGAGGGATTGTGCCAACAGGTGGCCTCGCGGTCGTCGCCGACCCGCCCAGATCTGTTCAGCCATCTGTGCTGAGAACTCGCCCTCCGCTGCTAGCAGTGCCACAGCGACAATGGCCTCTCCATAACGCAACAGGGCAATCTGTAGATTGGGGCCATCCAGTAGATGGCGCAGATCGAGGGGCGTGGTTCGGTAGTGGGAGAGTACCAGCAGGCCAAACAACTGGTTGAGGTCGCTCTCCTGTTCGAGTAACTGTTGTTGGCTGGGGAACTCCAGCCTTGTATCTTGTGGCTGAGCATCCTCAACCATGGCGTCATCAGCGGGTGAGGCATCCAGGGCCAGCAGTCTGAAAACCAGCTGTTCCAGCGGATCTTCCGACGCCCACCGGATCGGTTCTTTAAGGGTGATCTCCCGCCATTGAGGCATTTTACGATCGAGATGGCCCTTGAAACGCAGATTGAATCCGAGACCGGTGCCTTCGTAACCATGTACGGTTGTAGCAAAGACAATGCGAGGATAGTGGTTGAGCAATCCTTCAAGCAGAGGCGTAGGGATGGCAGCAGCCTCGTCCAGAAGCAGGATGTCAGCGGGTTGCGGATCTGCCAGCAGGTGATCTGCTGCGCTATAGCGAAGGGTTGAGTCATCTTTCTGAAGGATCAGACGGGACGATTTTGATCCTGGTAAACAGTTGGATGCCTGTTCGAACAGGCATCCAACTGCCCCCTGTCGTGGTGCAGTCACCAGGATTTTTTTATAGCCCTCGCTGATCAATTGCGCAGCGGCGATGCCCAGTGCTGATGATTTTCCCCGTCCACGGTCGGAGGTGAGGACCAGGGGTCTTTTTCGATGTCCCTTCACTACATGGATAATGGCCTCAACAGCCTTGGCTTGATCATGGGTACGGCAGTGAGGGTGGAGAAACTGTTGCAGCTGGACGATGGGTGAGGAGGGGGAGGGGGCTCCCGAAAGAGGAATTTCATTAGGGCTGATACAAATTGTCGCAGGATCTGTTTGCAGGATTGATGAGACTCTATGCAGAAAACGCCCTTTCAGGTCAGTAACAGGGTAACCCGCTACCACAATGCGATCAGCTTGTGGATCAGCATAGTCTGCCCAATCCTGTAGTGGTGGTGTCAGCAGCAATAGCAGGCCTCCGCCACGCAAGGTGCCACTGAGGGCTCCAAACGCATCAGGGTCGAAACCGGCATAGGCGTTGTAGACCAGCAGTCCACACTCTTTGCCTAACTGTTCCAGTGCCTGAACATTCGTCAAAGCGTGGATTCCATCAGATCCCGGATCACCTATCCATATACAATCAGGTACATTGAGATGTTTTACTATTGCGTTGGCCCTTTCGACACACCACGCCTGTTTTCCAGACAATACAAGCAGGGCTCGATGTCGTGTCTGTTGAGCGGAAGTCTGTAGTTGATACACCAGGTTCATAGGGTATATATTGTTAATAATAAATAAGTTATGTTATTTACGTAATATATTACATTACATACGAAACCGGGCTTCTTCCATACGTCTCGTACCTAAGTTGGATCAGGATGCCATGAAATGACGACCTCTGTAACTCCTTAAATAGTTCATGTCCAGAAACACCCATGCAGAGTGGCAAGCCGCGTCAGCACAGGGATGCGCCCCGAAGGATGTGCCCTTGGGGTATGCTGTTGGGACGGTGGAGAAAGACAAACATCAGCCGCAAGGAGTCAGGTCAATATCAGGCGTTTCTGGACAGACACGAACTATGGCAACATGCACTCTTCAGAACTGTGACCAGGTGGTGTGACTTAAACCTAGATTCCGCAGTTGACCGCTGATATCTAGCGTAAGGTAGTGATATGCCGAATCAAATAACTCATTTTGTCTGCACCCATTGGGTGAGTTCTGAAACGCAACATGGATTTGTGAAAAACCCCGACGCGCCCAGCTGCGTTGTCGTTCTTGTTAAGGGAATAGCCATTAACGGCGAACGACGCCTTCCCGGGCATGCCGGGATTTCCCATAAATCCATGTTCAACTGCGGATTTTAGGTTAATGGCTGGCATCGAGGTAGCTGAACAGATCCGTGTCCAGGGCCTGGTGCAGGGTGTGGGTTTTCGTCCAGCCGTATGGCGTCTGGCCCGGGAGAACGATCTGCGTGGTGCAGTGTGGAATGATAGCCAGGGGGTTGAGATTCATGTTTGCGGTGAACAGCTGCATATCGATCGATTCTGCGAATGTCTGCTCGAGGAGCCGCCACCCTTGGCATCAATCGAGTCACTGGATCGCCAGCCGCTGACGCCTTTACCTGATGAGCGTGAGTTTATCATCACCGACAGCCGTTCTGGCGATGTACAAACCGGGATAGTGCCTGATGCAGCCACCTGTGATGCCTGTCTGCAGGATATGCGTGATCCGGTTAATCGGCGTTATCGCTATCCCTTCACCAACTGTACTCACTGTGGGCCGCGATTGACCCTGATAGAGGGGATACCCTACGACCGCGCAAATACCAGCATGCGCCATTTCCCCCTATGCGCTGACTGTGAAGCGGAGTATCTGGATCCAGCGGACCGACGCTTTCATGCGCAACCCAACGCCTGTCCTGTTTGTGGACCCAGCGTCTGGCTTTGTGATGCTAAGGGGAAAGAGATCATACCCTCAAGGGTGGCAGAGGATGCTCTACATGAGGCACACCGACATTTATCTGAAGGGGTCATTCTCGCGATTAAAGGGGTTGGTGGGTTTCATCTCGCATGCGATGCAACCAATGAATCCGCAGTGGCGCGATTACGAGAGCGTAAAGGGCGCTATGACAAGCCATTTGCCTTGATGGGTCGTGATCATGCGGTCATACGGAACTATTGTGAGGTGAGTGAGGACGAGGCAGCACTGTTATCGAGTTCAGCAGCACCGATTGTTCTGTTATCTCGTATTGCAGAAGCTAGGCTCCCCGAGAATGTCGCTCCACAACAGACTTCCCTCGGTTTTATGCTGCCTTATTCACCTTTGCACCATCTGCTGTTGTCGGGTTGGGATAGTCCCTTGGTGATGACCAGTGGTAATCGTATCGAAGAACCACAGTGTATCGACAACCAGGAGGCGACTGAACGCCTGCAGCCTCTGGCTGATCTGTTTCTCCTGCATGATAGGGAGATTACCAATCGGGTTGACGACTCAGTGGTACGGATTATGGGTGGGGCACCAAGAAGCTTGAGACGTGCTCGAGGCTATGCACCGGTGCCGCTGCAACTTCCTGATGGATTCGAACAGGCGGCCGTATTACTTGCCATGGGGGGTGAACTGAAAAACACCTTCTGTCTGGTCAGAAAGGGGCAGGCTATTCTCTCTCAACATATCGGTGACCTGGAGAACCTGATCTCATATCACGACTATTTGAAAAATCTTGATCTCTATGCCGCTCTTTTTGACCATCGACCTGCTCGACTGGTTGCGGATCTGCATCCCAATTATCGCTCAACCCAATATGCAAAAGTTATCGCAGCAGAACAGGATCTGCCTTTGTTGCAGGTACAGCATCACCATGCACATATTGCCAGTGTCCTGGCTGACAACGGCTGGTCGCTGCATGGTGGAAAGGTGCTTGGAATCGCGCTGGATGGTTCAGGTTACGGCGATGACGGTACGGTCTGGGGCGGTGAGTTTCTGTTGGCTGATTACCTTCAATATCAACGATTGGGAAAACTGCAATCCATTCCTCTTCCGGGTGGTAGTCAGGCGATCCTGCAACCTTGGAGAAATGCATTCAGTCATTTACATCACCATTTTGGTTGGCAACAGGTCATCCAGCAGTGGGGAGATTTGGAGCCAATTACCTGGTTGAATCGCAAACCTGTCAAGGTACTCACTGGCATGATCGAAGGGGGTGTTAACTCACCTTTAAGCAGTTCCTGTGGGCACCTGTTTGATGCTGTGGCGGCCCTATTGAATATCTGTCGTGAGTCGATCAGTTACGAAGGACAGGCTGCTATCGAATTGGAAGCTGCTGCGCGATGCAGTAGTAGGTCCACCAACAATGCTTATCTATTACAAACAGTCATAGATCATGATATTTATTGCCTGGATAGTGCCGCTCTTTGGTCGAGACTACTCGACGATCTTCGTGCTGGTCATGATCGGCAAGAGATTGCCTGGCATTTTCATCTTGGTTTGGCAACCAGTGTTTGTGAAATGGCAACAGCGTTAGCGCACACCAATGGAGTGGAAACAGTCGTTCTCTCTGGTGGTGTCTTCCAGAATAAAACACTGTTTGAACTTGTTATAAATCAACTTGAAAGAGGTGGTTTTAGAGTGTTATCACATCAAAATGTCCCCTCTAACGATGGTGGACTTGCTTTGGGACAGGCTGTAATAGGTGCAGCAAGAAGTATAACAACAGGCTAGTGTAGTGCCCTATACTAAATTATAAGTAGGTGATCCCAATCGGCTGAGGTTCCGGTGAACACCCATTTTCCTACTCATTATTGGCACAAGGTTTCTAACGACAGGGTTCAATGCGATCTCTGTCCCCGTTTTTGTCGCATCAAGGAAGGCAAGCAGGGCTTTTGCTATGTACGTGAAAACTATCAGGGAGCGGTGGTATTAAATACCTATGGCAGATCAAGCGGTTTCTGTATTGACCCCATTGAAAAGAAACCGTTGAACCATTTTCTACCCGGCACGCCGATTTTTTCATTTGGAACTGCCGGTTGTAATCTGGCCTGTAAATTTTGCCAGAACTGGGATATCAGCAAATCCCGTGAAATGGATACCCTGGCAGATCAAGCATCACCGGAAACCATAGCGGAAACGGCACAACGATTGGGATGCCGGAGTGTTGCTTATACCTATAATGATCCGGTGATTTTCCACGAATATGCAATTGATGTCGCAAAGGCTTGTGCTGAGCGGGATATTAAATCGGTAGCGGTAACAGCAGGCTATGTCTGTGCAGAGCCTAGAGAGGCCTTCTACCGACACATGGATGCGGCAAATGTGGATCTGAAGTCATTCAATGAGGCCTTCTATCACAAGCTGACCGGTGCCCATCTGCAACCGGTGCTCGATACTTTGAAATACCTGAAACATGAGACGTCGGTATGGATTGAGATTACCACGCTATTGATACCGGGTGAGAACGATTCAGACCAGGAAATCGATGCACTATGCCAATGGGTCGTAGCAAACCTGGGACCTGATGTACCACTACATTTCACTGCATTTCACCCTGATTGGAAGATGCGTAATTATCCGCCCACACCCCATGTAACCCTCAGTCGTGCACGTAAAATCGCTATTAAAAATGGCATTCACTATGCTTATATCGGTAATGTGCATGATGCCAACGAGTCGAGGACCTGGTGTCATCAATGCGGTAATCGCTTGATTCAAAGAGATTGGTATGAACTGGGTGACTGGCACCTCACGAATAACGGATGCTGTGACCAATGTGGTGTAAAGGTGGCGGGTTTTTTTGAAGCCAAGCCCGGGGAGTGGGGTAGTCGACGGCAAGCAGTGAGGATGAATTGTTAATTTTGAATTATGAATCGTTGTGTTGTTTCACTCATCAATTCAAAATTCCTAACTTAATAAAGAGTGTTTGAAATGAGCAAGATCAGAAAACCCGCAGTATCCGATCTCTTCTATCCGGCTGACCCGGAACGTCTAAAACAGATGGTGACGGGGTATCTTGAGTCAGTAGGGCCTGGGGGAGATCCGCCGAAAGGGGTGATTGCACCTCATGCTGGCTATATCTATTCCGGACCCATCGCTGCCAGTGCCTATGCACGTCTGGTCTCTGTAGGTAATAAAATCAACAGAGTTGTGCTTTTGGGGCCCTCTCATCGTGTACCTTTCTACGGTCTTGCAATCAGTGAGGCAGACTATTTTCGTACCCCACTGGGCGATATTCCACTGGACCATCAGACCATACAGACCCTGCAGGATTTACCACAGGTTATTCGTCTTGAGGCAGCCCATGCGAACGAGCATTCACTGGAGGTACAACTACCCTTTCTGCAACTGGTATTGGATAAATTTAAATTGATTCCATTGGTGGTCGGTGATGCAACGGGTGAACAGGTGGCAGAGGTATTGACCCGACTCTGGGGTGGGGATGAGACATTCATCGTAATCAGCTCTGATTTGAGCCACTATCATGACTACCTGACAGCACAACGCATGGACCAGGCGACTAGTGAAGCGATTGTAATGCTACATCCGGATGCACTGGGGTTCGATGACGCCTGTGGTCGAATACCCATACAGGGATTTTTGCTGGAAGCAATGCGGATGGGACTTCAAGGTGAATTTGTTGACTTGATAAACTCAGGAGATACAGCAGGCAGTAAAGATCAGGTTGTTGGTTATGGCGCGTATACTTTTTCTGGATCTACAATTCAGGTGCCGGGTTAATACTAGGTGACAGGTCGATTCAATCGGGACCCTTGTGTTTCCCACATTGCTTGTTGGATTGCTTGCCGGGGTCAGCAATTGTACCCGGACAGGGGACAACCTGAGACCTTCCTGAAGAGGCTGGATTCGCAAGCAGATTTCTTCTCGTTTCGCACCTTTTCAGATACCTATTACACACTTGCTCTTTCCCATGATCCGCTGGAGAGGGCTATTCACGGTTCACTTGCAACATGTTGGAACGAGCTTGTACAGCTTAACCGACAGGGAGCAGTGATCACTGTGACCATCAATCATACCAATGGAGAGGGCAGGGAGAGTTCCGATATTGATCAGGTGCGGGCGTTATTTATAGATGATGATAGAGGCGGTGATCCAGGAAGGTTTCCATTGCAACCCCATATACGGGTTGAAACTTCACCGGCTCATTATCACTACTACTGGCTTGTTCAGGGTTTTCCACTACAAAGCTTCACTACCTATCAACAGCAACTGGCCAGCTGCTATCAGGGAGATAGACGGATACTGGCACTAAATCAGGCGATGCAGATACCCGGTTTCTGGCGCAGGAAAAGGGTAGTGGAACCTCGTTTTCCTAAGATACTGAGTATAAGCAGGCACCTCCCTTTTCAAGACAGTGAGTTACGAGAACTCCTAAGATATGGCTGATATTCAGAGTCACTGGGTGCGGCCCTGCCGCACCCGACCTCTTGTGTACGCCCAGCATGGGTATGAACTAATGAGGTGAAAGTCCTCTGTAGGAAGGTCACCATCCTTAGCGATTTCAAGCTATTAGA
>JAHXHU010000004.1 GCA_025656375.1 Candidatus Thiodiazotropha sp. (ex Ustalcina ferruginea)
TTGATATGCCTAGTCATAGGAATAAAGGGGGAGGTGGCACCTATGGGTAATAAAAAAACCAATTTTTTAACCCCTTTAACGCTCATGAACCCACAGATTCAGGTAAAAAATAACCGGTACCTATCGCCCTACAGTGAGGATGGATTTTGCTATCCACCATTCGAATAACGTTTATATTGAGCATGCTGGTGAGCCTATGCCCCGTCCTGGTTCAGGCAGACGATTCTGGCTATGAGCCATTCAGGGTGCGCAATCTGAATCCTTTTACTCTCATCCATGGTATGCCAGTGGCCTCCTCATCAAAATTATTGGCAGAGGATGAGTCGAGTCTGCATCTGTCAATGGATGTTGCCAACAATTCAATTGAGGATACTTCGGATGGAGAGCAGGTTACTTTGGATGGTGAGACATACCGGATCGGCGTAACCTGGAAAAAAGGTTTTGGGTCCGGTTGGCAATTGGGAATAGAAGTGCCTTACCTCTCACATTATGATGGTGTTATGGATAATCTGATCGAGAATTGGCATGACCTTTTTGGGTTATCCAATTATAACAGAGAGGACTGGCCGCAAAACCGATTGCTCTATCTTTATGTGGTGGAGGGGGATGAGCGTGTATCTATCCATCAAAGGAGACAGGGTGTTGGCGATATTCAGCTTTTTTTATCCCATACGCTTCGGCGTGATGCAGCCGGCAGAAATATTGCTTTACATACGAGTCTCAAGCTACCGACCGGTGATGAAGATTCGCTGCTCGGCAGTGGTGCACCCGATATCGCTTTCTGGATAAGTGGTTCAGATGCTCAGCTGTTGAAACGCTGGTCGATGGGAGTATATGGTCAGGCTGGACTATTGATCAAGGGGAAAACCGATATTTTGAGTGAACACCAGCGGAACGCTGCACTTTTTGGCGCTGTGGGAACCAGATGGCTAGCATATGACTGGTTGGAATTAAAGCTCCAGCTAGATGGACACACTTCACTATACGACAGCGCTGTGGACCAATTGGGCGGTACTGCCGTGATGATTACTGTTGGTGGTTCAATCCTGCTCAATGACGGACAAAGTGGTATCGATATCTCAATCGGAGAAAACCTCACCACCGATACAGTACCCGATTTTATGGTCAATTTATCCTATAAATACTCATTCCCTTGAGGGCAGGGGTTTGGTATTGCGAGCTGATCTTAGTGCCAGTAAGACTAGAACCAGACCAGCAGCGATAAAAGGTAGGCTAAGGGCCTGACCTGTACTCATCCACAGATCTGTTGTGTAGGCAGCCTGCCTGTCTTTAATAAATTCAATGCCGAATCTCGCACTAAATACGGTGATCAGGAAAGCACCAAAAATAAAGCCCGGTTTAAATCGTATTTCACTGCGTAGGTAGAGTGTGAGTAGAAAGATAAATATTCCTGCATAGACAATCGCCTCATAAAGCTGAGCTGGATGCCTAGGCATATTATCAACACGCTCGAATATTATGGCCCAGGGGCGATAGGTGGGGATGCCATAGATTTCTGAATTGAACAGGTTGCCAAGACGTATAAAGGAACCGGCAAGCGCCGTTGGGATAGCAAATCTATCCAGTAACCAGAGGTAGGACTCCCCGGTCTGCCGCTTGTGGAAATAGAGGGCAATCAGCACACCCACACCACCACCATGGCTGGCCAGACCACCTTCCCAGATGGCTAATATCTTAAGTGGATGACTCAGGTAGTAGCCGGGATCATAAAAGAGACAGTGACCCAGTCTGGCACCTATGATCGTACCTATGACCAGATAGATTGAGCGCCGTTCAAGGTGTTGAGTATCCCGTCCCTCTCGTTGATAGATCCAGTGTATGATCTGGTAACCCAACAGGTAGGCAGTGGCAAAAAGTGCGCCATACCATCGGATATCCAAACCTGCAAATGAGATCAGCGTCGGATCAGCATTCCATGTGAAGTAGTCAAGCAGCTCTGTTTTCATCCTTTTCATATCTCAGATGTAAATCAATGGTCGACGATTCTAATCAATCCGGGAGACCATTGTCAGTCTTGTTTTCGAGTGGAATTAATAGACAAAAAACAGCAAGCGTTGCTTAAGGGAGCTCTGAACAGGTCATGGACGGTCATCTTGCGGTCAAAAAACTTCCGCCTCTGTGTTGTCAATCCTGGCAATAGACCGGCTATTACCTGCGATTGAAGCCTTGATGCGAAAGTTTTTGGCTCACAATCTAACTCGCCCAGACTTGTTCAGAGCCTCCTTAGCGTGCTGACGTTTTGACACATCATGAGCTATTCAGCAAAGCGCATATTCGGCAGGGGCCAGCCTCCAGCCACCACTGATTACGACCGGATTGAATGCCGTCAAACTATCCAACATGGTTGCATTGCCTAGATTGGTACCAAATAGGGTGCTGAACTGCCCCTGCTCACCATGTAGTGCCAGATAGTTGAGAGCCACGGTCTGTACCAATTGATTAACATTGTTAGCCGCCGGACTTGAGCCATTGTCAACCGCACCATCGGCTGTGAAATAGCCGATCTGTTGATGGCGCAACTGTTCATCGGCTGAGCCACCTGCTAGCCCGGGTTGACCGCCTGGATTAAAGATCAGGAAGAATGAGGCCGCAGTGGATTGGTTGTCACCCGTCCAGACACCCTTACCACGTCCATCGGCTGAATTATCGATGGTGCCGTTACTGGAAACAGATCCATCGCTGAATACATAAAGCATCAGTGGGGTTCCAATGCGGGCTGCATACTCCAGACAGGCACCCATGCAACGTCCAGCACGGAGGTCACGGATTTCACCCACTGCCCGATCGCCGGTGTGGTAGTCGTAACCGCCCATGGTGATAGTGCCGGCCCCGGCATAACCATTGATGACCAACTTCATCACGGATGCGGTCTTACGGAATTCACCGTCGCTATCAAACTCCGCCTGAGTTAAGATCGGGCCAATGATGTCGGTATCGGCGGTGACATCAAGGGCGGCCGGGTCACCGTAGCGATCCACCAGGTCAGCACTCTTTACATAACCACAGCGTACCAACTCCTTGACTACCTGGTCAGTGGATATGCCGGTGTTGACGCTGTCGAGTTTCATGTCGGATATGCGTTGTATCGCTTCCATAACCGCTACCGCGTCGGATTGATCTAACAGCCCCACTAACTTGCCGGTGTCCACCAGTCCTGTTGTGTCACTGGGTCGGTCAACCTTGGTGGGACGGACAGATGGATCGATTTGATCTGCAGGGGCAACAGAGTTACCACCAGAATCGGAACTGCGGGATCCGATCAGGGTTAACAGTTCTCCGTCTGCACCACATCGATTGATGGCATACATGGGGTTGTGAGGATTAATGCCGGTATCATTTTCTGAACGGGCTGGGATAACAGCACCATTTATATTGGCCCGATTGCCGACAGAGACCTTCTCAAGTATTCCCCTAAGAAAGGCACTGTCCGAATGGAATGAGAGACCCAGTTCGTTGTTGATGAAATCATTGAGCCCGGTATCCGGGTTGGTGATCGAAGGAACCATGTCTCCTGGGAGGCCAAGCCGGTTATAACCGGCCGTGGTGAGAAAATCGAGTTGTCCGCCTTGTCGTCCTGTCAATACGTTTGAACCGGCGATATTGGCTCCCCCTGCCAGGTCGAAACAGATGAAGGGGATCTTTCTATCACCCAGCGTATCGATTCCGCAGACATTTTTCAGTGCCTCGAGATCGGATGAGAGGGCTGCCCTGGCTTCTCCTGGATTGGCAAAGAGACCAAAAAGCGAGGGTGTAGTAACAGCACCGAGGCCTGCCATGAGTCCCTGACGAATAAAGTCACGACGCGTCACTGGCCGTGGATGATCGGGGTAGAGCAGTGGGGCATCAGGGGAGAGGTTTTTCACTTTTCTGCGCATGGTCTGTTTTCCGTTAGATTTCGCTTCGATCTACTACTGATACTTACTGTAGTAAAACCACAGCACTACCCAGCAGTGAGGCACAGGCAGCTTTGGTTGCCTTTTCAGTACGGTCTGCTGCACACTGGCCACTGCATCGAGCCAGACCCACGCTACCTGTCAGCAGATTCATCAGTTCACTCTCGACAAGTGCCGGATTAGCCTGAGTGGTCAGGTCTTGTCCCATGAATCGGGTCATCAGCGGAGCTACCATCTGGCTTTGCCAGGTAGCATTCTGAATATCATTGGCATTGATGCTGAAATCGAATCCTGGCAATAAGCTGGAACGCAGGCCAGTGTCGTCAATCAGTGCACTACAGTATTCGATGGCCAACTGTGAAACAGCGACTTGGTGAGAGGAGAGAAATCCATTGATATCCTCCGCTGAAGGGAGCTGTTGTTTTATGGTGGTATAGGTGGTCTGCACGGCACTCAGGGTGTGACTGACACCTGTCAGTGCTGACATTGTTGCGTTGATCTCATCAAAAGTGCGCAGGCCGATCTGAGAGACAGGTTCACTGTCTGCTGGCTCAGCGGGTGGTAGTACAACCGGCTCAGTGTAGACGTTTGTATGGGCTCCGAGTGTTTCGAAGGTGAGGAAAAACTGGTCACTTTCCGAGCCTTTCTCAGAGGCTATGGTTGTACCGATATTCGAAAGAAGTTGACCGTTTACAGAATATTCACTGTCATTAACGGTCGTCATCAAACGTGCATAGGCTTGGCCGATAGCTGCTTCCTTGCCGTTGATGCCGATACGCATACCCTCCAAAGGAATGGATCCCGGTAGTACGGTTTCGTCCAGGCTGATGAATTTTGGCTGACGGAAAAGATAGCTGTAGTTATCGAATTGACTGACTTCGAACACGATGAAACTTTGAGGAAGATTGACCAATTCGCTGACATTAAATAGCAGAAAGTACTTCTCACCGACGCCGGCTGTGAAATTCTGTGTTATCTGTTCCCGAGTCAATGCCCGGTTATGGATGGCCAGTAAGCGTATTTTTCCTGCCCAGGGACGGTTGCTGGATGCTTCATTACCTAATACCAGGGCATAACTATCGTCCCAGTCATTCAGGTTACCAGGTGCGATCTCATCCATATCGTCGGTGAATAAACCATTTACATAGAGACGGCGGCCATTCACAGGATCGAAAGTGGCAACCACATGTTGTTCCGTAGCCTGCAGGTCTTCATCGTCATCGGAGGTGGAATGGGCTGGCTCACCATTGCCATCGGTGGTGCTGGAGCGATGCAGATGGTTGTAATTGTAGAGTGTTTGTCCGAGGGTAAAGTTGCGCACATCGGTACCGGCAGAATAGCTGATAATACGTGCTGGTCCCTCCTGGATTACATTCGAGGGAACCACCCAAGCTTCAATGGTGTATTCGCCAGTAGCCTGAACCAATTGAGCCAGTTTGCGACTGTCGCCGGTACTGCCTTGGGCCTTACCGTTTTTAAAATCGAGTCCCCAGCCTTCGACCCAGGATACATTGCCGTTCAGGGTGAGATTGATAGCGGGATCGACACCACTGGTGTCATAAGCGATATTGCCGTTGCCGGTCTTGAACTCACACAGTGCGACAACATCGTTTTCCTGACGGCTTCCACCGCTGGCTACTGTCCCTTCAGGCAGGGTCAAGGCACGGCTGACGACCAAATTGGGATTGATCGGTGTCGGCGTGATGCTGTTGGCCATGTTGCTGATGGCACTCTCCATCTCCTGGGCATTGTCCGGGCAGTCGTCCCAGCAGTTGTGAAGTTCTACCAGACGCTGTACCAAACGTGAATTGACAGTTGTATCCAGGTCGATGGACGTTTTAACCGCCGCATAAGCGGCTCCCGTGTCACTGCTGGCAAAATAGGGGGATTGGGGAGAGTCGGCATCCTCAATATGACACTCGGAACAATACTGCGTAAGTAATGGGTGAACATGAGTGGTGAACAACCCGGCATCATCGGGAAATACCTTGCTCTCACCTACAACATTTTCAGGAGGTGCTTCGAGTTCGATCTGCCTCCCGACACCACTGCCATCGCCGACCCATGACTCTATATAGTTGGTGATGATCGTGGCGCAGGCGCTATTACTGGCCTCCCAGCAGTTATGTCCATTTGCAACCTTGGTGACCAACAGGGATTCGTCAGGTTCCTCTCTATTTACATGAGGATTGACTGCCTCATAAGCCTGATTGACATCATCCTCTCGTACAAAAAGGGGTGCTTGGCCACCTGTATTGTGGCAAGCACCACAGCGATTCTGAGCCCGCAGGGGTTCCCAAACACTGACACGAAAACCCTGTATATCCATTGTGCGTGCTGCTGGACCATTATAGGTACTGGAAGTTATATCGGTCTGTTGCTGAGATTGAGTGGAAACACCATCTTGGCAAGCCTGAAGCCCTGCCAATGCGATAGCAGCAATGATGATATGGATGAATTTATCTGCCCAACCACGATTGATGTTAGCCCGGTTTAGCATGTTCACTGGCTCAATCCCCTGCACAATAGACGGCCGCTTCAGCAAACAAGCGCTTCATGTTGTAGCCGGATTTGAAGTTATTTGTGATTTCGGCAATACGTGTGCGGTCAGCACTATCCACCGGTGAGCGCAGACAGACCGCCTGGAAGGCTTTGCTGACCTGGCATTCGGCGAAGGCATGGCTGTTGGCCAACTCCTCGCCCATCGATTTAGCTCCCGCCCCCGAGCCCGGCAAGTTAGAATCCCAGCCAAGGAGGGAATTGGGGCCTTCTCGCCAGTAGTTGTCCCAGCTGTCATCCGGGGTGGCATAGCCATCCTTGAAGACGCTGCTGTTGATGAGGTACTTGGGTTGGACGGTACCGGGCGTGTAGCTCAGTCTGCCGGTCTCTTGATCGTTGGTGTACTCATAGTTGTAGTAGGCATAGGCCTGAGTCAATGGCTCCATACCGGCATGACATCCTACACAGTTATTGAAAAACACCCGGCTGTCACCGCCGGGACTACGTGTAGCATCCTGACGTACCCGGTCACTGGGGCGTGTCGGGTCTTTGATTAGTTCAAGATCCTTACAAAGATGATTGAGCATGGTAAAACGGAACATGGCTCGGTTAGTGCCATCGATAAAGAAGGCCCTTGCTGCAGCTCGGGTGGAGATGATGCCGGCAGTTCCATCTACCGGAAGACCGGTCACACTCGACTGGGTTGTTCTTTGAAGATCATCCTTGAGGTTCACTCCCTGGTTCTCCATCGTTTCGTAGTGATCATTGTTGTTGTTGGAGTAGGCAGGAGAATTGCTGCCTATATAGAGAATATCGGCAGAGAGTAATTGATTAAACGGTACATCATCGCGCACCATACCAATGACTGTGGCTGAGTAGTCATTCAACGGGGCAAAGGGTGTCTGGTCCTCATTTGTCCAGGGAGTGGCCCAGTTCTTTAAGGTGACGTTGTAAAAGTCAGGGTGTTCCGTTGCAAGCATGGCAGCTGCCAGAGGATCATTGTTATCCACTATCTCGCTTACCATCTGGGTGAGGATGGTAGCACTCGGTGGTATACCGGCAATCCGATCATGAATCCGCTGAGCCTGTTCGCGTGGTCCAGCTATCGAACTTGCAGCATAGAGACATAGAGATGTCAGTGCCAACAGCAGTACCAGGAAACCAGAACGTGATAGTGGATCGTTGGATTGGCACTGTCCTGACATAATGAATACACCCCTGACGCCGTATGTTCACGAGACCTGAAGGTTAGCCCCGAGTGAATATGCGATAGTTTTCTCTCTCTTCTATATCAGTCGGTTTTTTTGTCAATGCAAAGTGGCGAATACGAGACTTTTGTTTTTTCAGGCTGTGAACTCGTGCACTGATTGGCCTATTCGTTAAGGTAGACTCTCAAGTCCATGATTTTACTAGACGATAGTGGTATTTAAGTCTACCCATGCAGCTCAACTCGTGGCTGTGCTATCGGATCTGCGGGGAACCTATCTACCGATGAAATCTTCTAATCGCGTGACAATCCTGATAGATGTCTGTGCGGTCCTATTTTTCCTTACCCTATTGGGGTGCGGTGGAGGAAGCAGCCAGGAGCAGGATCCTGTTGTGGTCGACTATCCGGTTGCGTATGTTAAACGTCCTGTTACGGAGATGAGCAATTCGGATATCCGGGTAAGTCAGGCCACCGAAGCGGGTGGTGATCTCTATTTGAAAGATTTCGCCGCTGGGGGAGCGGATGAGACCAACCTCACCGGCTCAGTGACCGGTGGCCTGGGTGATGTCAGGGATGTCTCTGTCTCATTCGACGGGATGAAGTTACTGTTCTCTCTCCGTTTGCCACTGGTTGAAGATGCGGAACCGGAAGATCAACCTACATGGAATATCTGGGAGTACGATATTCCCTCCCGCACACTCAGACGGATCATCGTTTCGGATATTACCGCGGAAGTTGGCCATGACCGCTTTCCCCACTATCTGCCCGACGGACGAATCGTCTTCTCTTCCACCCGTCAGCGTCTCGCCAAGGCACGTCTGCTGGATGAGGGTAAGCCTCAATATTTAGCCATCGAACGCGCCGTTAACGAGCCGGCCATGGTGCTGCATGTCATAAATGATGACGGTAGCAATATCACCCAGATTTCATTTAATCGTAGCCACGATTTCTCTCCGAGTGTACTAACCAACGGTCAGATAGTATTCAGTCGTTGGGATAATGCCGATGGCAACAATGCCATCCATCTCTACCGTATGAATCCTGATGGGACGGAGATGGAGTTGTTATATGGTTTGAACAGTCATGAAACCGGGACACCGGGAAGCACGGTGCAGTTCATGCGACCACAGGAGATGCCGGATGGTCGCATCATGGCCTTGTTACTGCCTGTGGATGGTACGGATGAGGGCGGAGATCTGATTCTTATTGATAGCACCAACTTTGTCGATAATGAGCAGCCCACATGGGACAACCGGGGACTAGCCGGACCTGCGCAAAGTCGTGCGACGGTACATCAGATCACTACCGACGGCAGCCTATCCAGGGGAGGGCAACTGCGCAGTGCTTACCCGTTATTTGACGGCACTGACAGATTGTTGATCAGTTGGAATCAGTGTCGATTACTGGAACAGGAACGCATTGTTCCCTGTACAGAGGAACGTCTGGCCAATCCTGACGCTGAACCCGCACCGCCACTCTATAGTCTGTTTGTCTATGACGGGGCGGAACAGACCCAGCAGCCGATCGTAAAACCGCAAGAGGGCGTTATCTATACCGATGTAGTCGTGGCAGTGGGACGTTCACTGCCGATCATACGCCACGATAAGACAGCGGGTATCGACCTTGATCCTTCACTTGTGGCTGACAAAGCCGGTCTTTTACACATCCGCAGTGTTTATGATCTGGATGGGATGGATATGGCAGACCCCGATATTGCAACCCTGGCTGATCCGGTACAGACAAGAGCAGATGATCGCCCTGCACGATTTCTGCGCTTGATTAAACAGGTCACGATACCGGATGATGATGTACTTGAATTTTCATCCAGCGCATTCGGAAGGACCACCCAGTTCGGTATGCGTGAGGTCATCGGTTATGCACCCATAGAGCCCGATGGGTCGGTACAGGTGAAGGTACCGGCTAACGTACCTGTAAGCTTCAGTGTATTGGATGCTGATGGTAGACGCACAGGGCAGGCACATGGTTTCTGGTTACAATTCCGGCCGGGTGAAGTGGTTGAGTGCGGTGGTTGTCATGAGGCGGATAATTCCCTTGCGCATGGTCGCCTGAGCGCAGCGCCACCCAGTGTCAACAGTGGTAACAATGAGACCGGTCAACCTTTTCCAAATGCCAATCCTGAGCTGTGGAGCGATACCGGTGAGACTATGGCACAGACGCGAAACAGACTGCTGTGCAATGCAGCTGCTTGTGACCCGAGTATGGATCTGCTGTTCAGTGATGTCTGGACGGATCCTACAATCAGAGCGATTGATGCGGCATTCAACTATCGTTATGTTGACCTGGATAGCGCTTCTCCCTTGAATGATGCTCTTTGTACATCTAACTGGAATGAACTCTGTCGTGCCATCATTCATTACGAGCAGCATATTCATCCATTATGGAATCTGCCGCGGCCGGTGTTTGGCACTGCTGATACTCAGATCGATGACCATACTTGTACCCTTTGCCATGATAGTGATGACGCTGGTGTGACTGTGGTAGCGGATGCCCAGTTGGATCTCAGTGATGGTCCGTCTGAAGATGAGCCGGAGCATTTTGCCGCTTACCGGGAGCTGCTGTTTGCCGATAATCTGCAGGAAGTTGTGGATGGTATCCTGGTCGATGTCCTGGTGCCCGCAACTGATGCTAATGGTAATCAGCTCTTTGAAACGGATGAAAACGGTGAACTGGTCCTGGATGGTGACGGTAATCCAGTACCACTGCCCGATCTACCTGTACCCGTACCGGGTGGTGCTTCAATGGCGGCTGGGTCTGCCAATAACAGCCGTTTTCTGGGATTGTTCGATGCGGGTGGCTCCCATGCGGGCTACTTGAGTAATGCAGAAAAAAACTGGTTTCCGAATGGCTCGATATCGGTGCACAGTATTACAATGATCCCTTTATTGCCCCCCTGGATGAGTAAGCTTGAGACTTCTTAGGTTAAAGTGGTACCTCTGTACGAGCTGGTTATTGGTTTGGCTGGTGCCTGCGATCTGTCATGCAGATGATTATCGGCGTATTCAGGTAACAGCTCCCTATATTGAGATGCATACAGGTCCAGGAAGCTCCTATCCAATTGACTTTGTAGTGGAGCGGGGGGAGTGGGTCGAGATCCGCAAGCGTCGTACTGACTGGTTTCAGGTCCATACCCGCCGTGGCCACTGGGCTGGGTTGTCATCGATCAGATGCGCCAGCCCCGTACCGAAGATGGAGAACCACTGCGACTGGTCTCTTACACTCAAGATGATTTCAGAGAGCGCCAATGGGAATTCAGTTTCTATGGTGGAGAGATGGAAGGGGCTGCTTTACTGGGTCTATATGGTGGTTATTCATTCAATGAGAACCTCTCCACCGAGATCAGTTTTTCATAGGCTCTGGGTGATTTTTCCAGTGAGTATCTGATTGATATCAATCTGCTGTCGCAACCCTTTCCAGAGTGGACCTATAGTCCTTTTTTTACCCTTGGGAGCGGTATCATCCGCACCAAACCGAATGCCACCTTAGTGCAGACAGAGGATCGAACAGACTCTACAGCTCATGTCGGGGTAGGATTGCGAGTCTATCTGACAAGGCGTTTTTTCATGCGTGGGGAGTTCCTCCACTACGCCGTTTTTACCAGTCGTGATGATAATGAGGAATTTGACCAGTGGAAAATCGGACTCGGTTTCTTTTTCTGAGTACAGCAACACTGCTGGGATCTCTGGTGCTGCTGCCTTGTGAGGCGGCTGAGCCCCTTGGTGACAACCTGCGTGAGGAGCTACTGATAGAACCCGAGATTGCTCGACGTGAAATTGAGGAACCTGAGATCGATTCGGAGGATTTCGAGGTTGGCGTCTACGCGGGGCTCATGACTATTGAGGATTTTGGCACTAGCGCAGTATATGGGGCCCGACTTGCCTATCATGGTACGGAATCTATCTTCCTGGAGGCTGCAATTGGTACCAGTGAAGCCAATGAGACAAGCTTTGAACTGCTTGGTGGTGATGTGCAACTGTTAACCGATGACGATCGCAAGCTCACCTACTACAACCTGTCTGCCGGGTACAACATTCTCCCGGGAGAGGTGTTTCTAGGCGGCAAGTATGCCTACAACAGACAGTTCTATCTGATTGCAGGGATTGGTAGCACTCGATTTGCCGGTGACGATGAGTTCACTGTCAATCTGGGAGCAGGTTATCGTCTATTGATCAGTGACTGGCTGACCCTGCATCTCGATGCCAGGGATCACATGTTCGAGTCGGATTTGCTGGGTGAGACAAAGACTACCCATAACTTTGAACTGCACGCAGGTCTGACCTTTTTCTTTTGAGGGAATGGAGATGTTGAGTAAACGCCAAATCAAACTGCCATTGAAACTTGCTCTGCTGGTCGGACTGATGTTGATTGTCAGTGGACAGGTTATTGCAGCCAGTTCAACACAAGCGGCACCTGACTTTACACTCAAGAGCCGAAGCGGTGAGAACATCAAGCTGAGTGAATTACGTGGACAGGTTGTAATGATCAACTTCTGGGCCTCCTGGTGTGGACCCTGTCGTCAAGAGATGCCGCTACTGGAACAATTATATCAACGTTATCAATCCATGGGCTTTACATTGCTGGCTGTCAATGTGGATGAAGATCATACAGCTGCTGACAGGATGCTGGGCAATGTCACGGTCAGCTTTCCGATCCTCTTCGATGACCAAAGCCAAGTGAGCAAGCAGTACCAGGTCAAAGCTATGCCAAGTACTTTCATGGTCGACCGTGACGGTCAAGTGCGCCATCTGCACAAGGGCTACAAGCCTGGATATGAAGAGGATTATCAACAGCAGATTCGGGCATTACTACGCGAGTAATCATCAATTTTATGAACCTGCCTCAATCCAAAACCAGGCTGTTTCTCTTTTGTATGCTACTTTTGGCAGGCACAGGGTGCAGTATCGAACCTTGGGTGCAACCCTATGAGCGGGCACATCTGGCAGACCCGATCATGAGTTTTGAGCGTGACCCTGTGGCAGCTGCCTATCGTCATCATGTCCACCAGACCCGAGAAGCGGCCCGTGGTGCCGAGGGTGGCGGGGGAGGTGGTTGTGGCTGTAACTAGTCAAAGACCCTGTTTTTGGGGCTGTATTGGAGGGACCGGTGGTTGGTTACACCTTCTACTTCCGTTCAGCATGGGCCTGCATGCCACAGTACTTCCGGAAGATCGGGCGGACGTCATGTATCACCGTTACGACGGAGGCGGCGTAGAAGTGGATGGGCCTTCGATTTTAGTGCGAAAATCGATCGGTCAAAGTGTTTCTGTGAATGCCAATTACTATGTGGATTCCATCTCAAGTGCCTCGGTCGATGTGGTCAGTACCGCTTCCCCCTATACTGAAGAGCGCACCGAAACCAGTTTGGCAGTGGATTATCTGCACAATAAGACTTTAATGAGTCTTGCATTTACCAGCAGTGATGAAAGTGACTACCAGGCAGAGACAGGCAGTTTTAATATCAGCCATGATATGTTCGGTGATCTCACCACCGTTTCGCTTGGCTACGCAGTGGGAAATGACGATATCAGTCGCAACGGTGACAGCGATTTCGGTGTGTCGGTGAAAAGGCAGAATTATCGCATTGGAGTGAGCCAGGTTCTGACTAAAGAGAGTATTCTCGGTGTTGACTGGGAGACGATTACCGATCAGGGCTTTCTGAATAATCCCTCGCTACCAACCCTGGAGAGCGAAGCGAAGGTTGGTAGACCCCGGCAGGCGTAGGGCCCGGGCAGGTATCCGCTGTCGCGTAGCGGCT
>JAHXHU010000103.1 GCA_025656375.1 Candidatus Thiodiazotropha sp. (ex Ustalcina ferruginea)
ACTGTTATTCGGGGATCCACCAGATCCCGATATTTCACCACTTCAATCCAGGCTGCTATTCTCATGAATATTTATGGGACAGCAGTGAATTTCGCTATACTGTTCGCCGGCTTCATGTTTTAGTACTTCAGTCAATGACGCCTGTGTACCCTCTATGCGCGATGAAAGTACTGCTTCCTGGCTTGTAATTGGCGACAATAAGACTGCGGCATTTACCATGCCATTCAAGGTTCCGTCGTATCGAGCTATAATTAGCATTGCCTTACTAGTAAATTTGGCAAGACGTTGCCAATCGAGTCCTTTAATAGGTAGAGTATCAGGGATACATGGGGATTGGCTCATTTAGCTACCTCTTCCAAAACAGCCTCGCGTCGGTCTTTGTTGTTAAATGTGATCTTTGCTCTGAAAACGCTGTTATTATGACAGTTTGAAAGTTATTTGTGTTAAAAACGCCCCACTGTGAAGCGGGGCGCGTATCAATTAATCTTCCACGAATTCAGACAGCGATTCAAACAACCGCATTTTTGTAGATTCTGCCTCACCAATCAGGTCGGCTATCGTTTCCAGAACATCGGCAACCGCCGTTTCACTTAAGGATTTGAAATTATCATTGCTTCTTAACGTAGTGAGAACAGATAGGGCCTTGGAGAGTTGAGCGTCTAAATCAGTTCGCAGAGTTAAGATTTCTTGTGCTTTTTTATTCATAGTGACTTCCTTGTTTCTTTCTACAAAATAAACACCCATAAGGGCGGCCGGGAGGGTAGAAACGGCTAAGGAACCGCCCTGGATATTCCTCGAGGGTGTTGTATTGTCCAGGACTCCCGGCCATAAATGGCTGGGCACAAAAAAACCGCGTGTCTGTCGGGTGCGGTGTCCACCTAGAGGTTTCTACGCCTCACCTTTAAAACCATGCCAGGTGAGGGGGACAGTCAATAGATATCAAGCTTTCTGCTAAAGTTACAAATATCATTGGAATGCAATATATAAAATGATAACGAGACGTGATTTTCGTTTACCTGACTGTTAGGTGTATATGATGGCAAAGGAAGCTGTTTTATCAGGTGTCGCACATAACATAGCCCACCATGCCCGTAGTGGTTTTAGCAGCCTCTCTCCCTATCTTGCTAGAGTCTTGCTATCAGCCAGGCTGAGAACTACACAAATCGATTTGTTGTCCGAGCAACCTTACCCAAAGAATGTTGCACTGGATAAACCCCTAAGTTTATCTCTTGCTGCGCTGCACTCCAAAGCGGAAAAATACTGTCTATACACGGATTTAGCTTTCAGCAAATATCAGAATTGTGGTTTCATGCGACACCCGCCCCATGGGACAAAGTTGGGTACAGCTTGCATACGAGGGTTGTTATCGTTTCCGAGAAAGGAAAAACTTATGATTCAGGCTGGTTAGATGAACTGGGCCGCCCCTAACAAATCAACTACCGTATCGATCATTATTAAATTGACTGAAGTTAAAACCACACCTCCACTCCCTTTGGACGGGGAGCTTTGATGTGGTGATGTGGGGTCAAGGCTTTTGCATTCGTGGACAATCGCCAGTACAGCGTATCGTGGAATAAGTTGCCCACCTCGCGTTTGGTGAAATCTCCCATAGGCAGGGAAGTGGAAACGCTACGGGCAGTCGGGGTTATTTTACGTTCAGATACTCATAGACTAACACTGGTCCCCTATTGGGGCGATCGAAGAAAACCAAGCAGTTTTAAGGCATGCCAAGGTCTGTATTCATTACGCCAGGGTGAACTTATCAGCTAGATTGCCTCAGGGGTGACCATGGCGTCGCCGGTACGCTTTGTCGTGTAGAAGTGGACGTAGGGCTTGTTCGTGTAGAGATCGCGCAGTACGCGTGTCCCCATCCAGTCAACGATGGTGTATCCCCGGTCGAAGTTGCCGAACGCCACTGAGAGGCTGTCTGCTGCGATATCCGGCATGTCCTCAGCCTTGATTACCGGGTAACCCAGGAGCATCCCTGGTTGTCTTTCTAGCAGGTGATTTCTGAAATCGTGGGTATTGTGGGATCAGCCGCAAGCGGTGGACTGTTGGGGCTGGCAGGTACAGGCATCCAGGCGCTATTGAAATTTTATGAGGTGCGCGAAGAGCGAAAGACGCAGATCGCCTTGCGTGAACTTGACATCAAGGAAATCGAGGCAGAGCGTCAGCTAGCTATCCAGCAAGCTGAGATTGACCTGGACAAGATCCGTGAGCAATCTGTCGGAGATCTGGCGATCATGGAGGAAAGGGTTGCCGGTGAGGTCATGACTGTAAACCCGGCACTGCCGGGTTTTGTGTGTGAACAGCAGGTGAATATAAGACTGCTGATTGCAATCCACTGCTATCGATGAGTCATACTTGCCTGACTTTTATTCATAAGCATCATAACTAACAGTTTCAATTGTAACCCAGTCAGATATTCAGCAAGAACAATCGATATTGATCTCATTGTTTCAACGTTCATCCGCCCCGGAGAATAGGGACGACTCCCTGAATTTTGATGAGGTTGAATCTCACCCAGGGAATGCGAAACTTGTCCCATGAACTTGATCAACAGCTATGCCCGGCTACCAGAACATTTTTACGCCAACACCCAAACCGCCTCTGTCCCCAAACCAGCGCTGATTGCCTGGAACGAAGACTTGGCCTCACACCTCGGCTTGAATGATTTAGATACCGACAAAGACAGCCTGGCGCTCATTTTCAGCGGTAGTGAACCTTTGCCCGGTGGCAAGACCATTGCTATGGCCTACGCCGGTCATCAGTTTGGTCACTTCGTGCCTCAGCTCGGTGATGGGCGGGCTGCCCTGCTGGGAGAGGTCGTCAGCCCTGTGGATGGAGGCCGTTACGATATTCAACTCAAGGGATCGGGACAGACACCTTTTTCCCGCCGTGGCGATGGCAAATCATCACTGGGGCCGGTCATCCGCGAATACCTGCTCAGCGAGGCCATGCACAGGCTTGGCGTGCCGACTACTCGGGCGCTCGCGGCAGTGAGTACAGGCGAGATGGTGATTCGGGAATCGGACGAGCCCGGTGGCGTATTGGCACGGGTGGCAGCCAGCCATATCCGTGTGGGCACCTTTCAATTCTTCACCGCACGGAATGATCAGGATGCACTGGCAGAACTTACCCATTACGCCACTGCCCGGCATTACCCTGATGCCACAACCAAGGAACGTCCGGTGTTGGCTTTTTTCTCAGAAGTGGTTGAAGTCCAGGCCAAACTGATTGCCCACTGGATGGCCCTTGGATTCATTCACGGTGTAATGAATACAGACAACACGGCTATCTCCGGCGAGACCCTGGATTATGGCCCCTGCGCCTTTATGGATGAGTTTCATATCGACAAGGTTTTCAGCTCCATCGATCAACACGGTCGCTATGCTTACGGCCAGCAGGCCAATATGGCGCAATGGAACCTGGCGCGGTTAGCCGAATGCCTGATGATGCTGGAAGGAGAACAGGAGGACTATGAATCGGCACTGGAGCGGTTCCAACCGCGTTTCGAAGCTCACTACTTCGCATTGATGTGCGAAAAACTCGGGCTTACCAGCCACAACAAAAGTCATGCTGAGCTGGTTACTGGTTGGCTGCAACACCTGCAGGATCATCAACTCGATTACAGCCTGAGCTTCCGACAACTGACCGAGCGCTTGAACAAGAACGATTCACCCGTTTTCGGCAAATTTGAAATCCGCTGGCTACAGTGCATCGACGAACAGCCAGGTGGCCGCCAAAGCGCCGCTCAACTGATGGCATCGACCAATCCAGTTGTCATCCCCCGCAACCACCAGGTTGAACGGGCCATTCAGGCTGCCTTTCAGGGTGATTTCAGCGTATTTAACGAACTGCGACAGGTACTTGCTGAGCCTTTCACTGAACAACCTGGTCTCGCATACTATTCTGAGCCACCCCTTGCTCACGAACGGGTTGCAATGACCTTTTGCGGGACATGAGGCCATGCCCGGCAGCTGTATCTAAATGGACTGGAAGATCACCAGTCAGCAGATGTCCTGATTTCTGTGATTACATCAGTTGTGTGGTGGTTAAAGTGGGGCTGCGGAGGTGTGGCGAATACTACCCGGTGACACACCAAATACCCGCTTGAATGCTCTGCAGAATGCTGCTTCGGATTGATATTCTAGGCGGTTGGCTAGAACAGACAGCGAGTCTGACGTTTCCAGTAGTTGTGCACGGGCAAGTTGCATGCGCCACTGGGTTAGATAACGCATAGCTGAATCACCTACCAGGTTGGTAAATCTGGCCGAAAAACCCGAGCGTGACATACCGACCTCTTTGGCTAACGAAGCCAGGGTCCAGTCTTTGTCAGGTTGGCGGTGGATCGCAGCGAGCGCCCTGCCGACATGCTTGTCGCGCAAGGCAGCAAGCCAGCCCCGGTTGGCATCGGGAGCCGAGTCTAACCATGATCGGATGGCCTGGATAATGAGGATATCAGCCAAATGTGTGATGACTGTTTCCCCGCCTGGCCTCAGCTCTTTGGCTTCACGAGCAATAAAGCGGAGTGTACTTTGCAGCCAGCTTCCTTCTTCATCGGCCCAGGTGTCAATCTGCAACACTTTGGGTAACAACGCGATGAGTTGTTGTCCCGCAATATGATCGAAGCCCACGACGCCACAGGTCAGGTGGGTCAATTCACCATTGCCACCGTGACGCATAATCTCGTAGCGGTCGCTAACCCGCTCGACCGGTATGTCGAACAGCGGCACGGTCTCATCGGTTGGCTTGTTACGGATACAGTGTCCATTGCCGTGAGGAACTAGTGCCAGACTGCCTTGTTGAAGCAGGTGTGGTTCTTCGCCTTCAACCTCTAGCCAACAGTGCCCGGCGGTAACCACATGAAACATCATACGCCCCTCAAAGGGAGGCAGTTCAACGCCCCAGGGTGCCGTTAACTCGGACCGGCAGTAAAAGGTACCGTTAAGCCGGAGCAGGTGAAGGGTCTCGCCGAGTGGGTCGGTCAAGTTAGGAATATTTGTATGGGTGCGCAGCTTCATAATGCTTAAGTCTGGCACTGATTTTACTTAATAGTCCATAACTCTGGACGAAAGGCAAAGAATTATAGATATTCTGTGATTATTCTGCTCCATAGTTTATGTGAACGACGCACAAATGCTTCATCCAACCCAAGATTAAACGGCACAGGAAATCGTAATCATGAAAAATTCACCCATTCTCATCATCGGTAAAAACGGTAAAACAGGCAGCCGAGTCAACACGTGCCTACAAATGCTGGGTTATGACACCCGTCAAGTGTCCAGATCGACAACCCCGTCATTTGACTGGGAGAAACCACAGAGATGGCGATCGGTCATCGATGGCTGTGCCTCTGCTTATGTGACCTATCAGCCTGATCTTGCAGTACCCCATGCAGAACCGGCCATTAGAGAGTTTGTGCACATCGCCCGCGACATCGGATTGAAACACATCGTTCTGCTCTCAGGCCGAGGTGAAGCCGGTGCACAACGCGTGGAGGAAGTACTCAAAAGCAGTGGTATTTCATGGAATATTGTCAGAGCCAGCTGGTTTTGCCAGAATTTCAGTGAAAGCTTCATGCTGGAAGATATCCTGGCTGGCCAGCTGGCGTTACCTGCGGAAGAGACACTTGAACCTTTTATCGATGCTGATGATATTGCTGACGTTGCCGTTGCTGCTTTAACCGATCCCTGCCACCGTGACAAACTGTTCGAAGTTACCGGCCCTCGTGCGCTGACTTTTGCCCAATGTATGAGGGAAATTTCCGAGGCACTGGGTCGGCCTGTGAAATACAGCACTGTTCCAATTGATGTATATATTAATGCTTTACGCGAACAAGGCGTACCGGAAGCGATGCAATGGTTGTTACGCGAGCTGTTCACCGTAGTCTTCGACGGCAGAAACAGTCATGTGATGTCCGGTGTTGAAGAAGCGCTTGGTCGACCGGCGATGGACTTCAAAACCTATGTGCAGAAATCAATAGAATCGGGTGTTTGGGATGCTGGGATACAGAAGGAAACAGCCTGATGTCTTCATCGATTGTAACGATTCTTTATAGACCGCTGTACTCAGCAGCGGTCTATTGCCGGAATTTATTGTGCCTATCCAGCATTTATCATGCACACATCGGCTGAACATAGCCTACTAATGTGCCGGGTCAATAAGAGGCGGATTCAACTCCGAAGTGCATACCGGTTATGCGGCTCGCGCTGCCATGTGATTTGCTATCAATCACCCTGATTTTGTTCAGGATGATTTCAGCGTATTCAATGAACTGCGGCAGGTACTTTCCGAGCCTTTCGCTGCACAACCTGGTCTCGTATACTATTCAGAGCCACCCCTTGCTCATGAATAAGATGCAATGACATTTTGCGGGACATGACACTATGAGGTTGCTAGATCGATACCCAATGAACACTTCTTCCACCGAATCTTTATCTGTAAATGTAGACACGCTCCCGGTCGAATTCCCGGAAATAGTGGTATCTGGGTAGGCTTATTCTGTGTACTGGTTGAATTTCTTCTGTTATTTAACGTCTATTTCGTCGCCAAAGTACATAATTCAGAGGCTTTTTTTATTTGCCACTTTAGCCGGCACAGCCATAACCCTTTTATTGCTCACGAGCGGCTATTGTATGGTGAAAGCAGTGAGTGCCATTCGCAGTGATCAACGCAAAGCCTCATTACGCTGGATTATCATGGCAACACTCCTGGGCTTTGGCTATCCAATTGTGAAGTATTTTGAAATTCGCTGGAATGTCGCCCATGGCATTCATGGAGAGACTGGGGTTTTCTATACAGTCTACTACTACCTGACGCTAACTCACTTGGTTCATGTCAGTTGGGGCTTGATGGGGTTAATCTGGATTGCAATACGTACAGGAGTAGGCACCTATTCATCACAAAATTACAACGGTCTGGAAGCAGCAGCACTCTACTGGCATACAACCGATATTATCTGGCTTGTGATTTTCCCCTTTTTCTACATTCTGAGATAACGGGTAAATCATGATCGGACATACAGAAAGAATCTGGTTGATGCTAATCGGTTTAACCTTACTTGGGGCATTGTTGGGAGAAAAAGGTCATGCCGGATGGTTACTCACATTGACGGTAGCCATTCTCTTAGCCTTAAAAGGCGGTATTGTGGTTGACCACTACATGGAAATGCGATCGGCTAATCAGCGTATACGAAATATTCTGCGCTTGTTCGTTATGCTGATACCGATTCTGGTGATTTTCATCCATAGCTGGGGTGAGGATATACGACGATTGACCACCCTAGATTGAATTAAACTGTAAAAGTCTCGCGAAACCACTTTTCAAGCTGATTCAAGTAAAATCAAGTTGTAGTTTTTTACTCTCGACGAGTGACCACATTCGCTGAAGAGCTACCTGTGAGCCACACTCCAGTTGAACGTCTCCTTAGGGTCGAAAGCTGTCTGCTACTCGATACGCTTTTTGGTCTGCTTTCAATCACCTTAATTTTACTCAAGGTTTGTTCGGATTACTCCAGACAAGTTGGATCAGGGTGCTGCGTCTTATCTCTGTGAGCCTGTCCCCGAACTGCTGAATATTGGCATCAAGCAGATCTGCCAATTCAAGTTTACCTTCCCTTGCTGTGGCGAGTTCCAGCCGCTTTTCTCGTAGTTCATCGATGCTGCGGCTGTCTCTGATATGAGCGAGAGAAATGATTGAGGTATCTTTCTGACTTGCTGCTTGTCTTGATAACAGGTTGCTTTGCTGAAGGATCTGCTTGTCCAGATCGTAGATCTCATCATTGAGATTCTCAATGACCTCCAGCTGTTCATCCCATATTGCAAACAGATTATCGACACCCTCTTCAACCCAGTTTTGAATTTCCTGTAGGTGTTGCTCTTTGAGGATCTGCATCACATGGATCGAATCGGGCATACAGAGTATATGTTCGAATACGTCTATCCAGCCCTCTTGGCGATAGTTGAACAGCTTGTTCATGTAGTGCAGCAGCAGGCCGATGGACTCACTGTAATCGTAACCGGTGTAAGTTTGGCTTACCGTCTCAAGAATATCCGCGAAGTTGACTGCTGTACCGGTGAATGCCCTATCGTCCTCTACACGAATCCCCATTGCATAGATCCGTGTCAAACGGTTGAGCATGCGGATATAACCGTCATCTTTGATTTGACTTTTTCCTGAGCGGATAAACCCGGATACCTCTGTCAGCATCTCCCGCAATTGGTCAATATCTATATTGCTGTTTTGCTGGGTAAGCGTCGATTCCAGGTGGTCAAAGTACTGTTTGATGATATGACAGGACGCCTCCTGAGCCAATTCAGGAAGCTGATCGACGATCTCGATCCTGAAGGGTATTTCCCCCTCATCGAGTGCGACTGCCGTGCTGTAATCCTGATACTGTTTGCTCATTTGATAGCCGTGTTTGAAACAACCTGTTGAGGGTTATGTACATTATATTAACGATTTCTTATGTATCAAGTCAATTTCGTACTGATTTTTGACTGCAATATATCTATCTTGTGAAATCTATCGGCTGTCAGATCAATAACTTGAGTCATTCTGAAGGGGTGGTTACAGGTGTAACTGACTGATATTGATAAAGTAAGTATTTTTCCTCTGTTTCACTATAGAATGTGCCGTTTATTTGGGCGTCCGCAGGTTATCAATTCCGATCTTTATTAAGGGGTAGTCATGAATTTCAGCAAAATTACAAGCCTTAGCAGGTGGCTATTGCTAGGCAGTGTGTTATTACCCGGTGTCTGCCTGGCGGACGAACCGACGCTCAATAGTGCGAATACCGGCTGGATCATGGCATCAACCGCGTTGGTTCTATTCATGACTCTGCCGGGCCTGGCCATGTTTTACGGTGGATTGGTGCGGGCAAAGAATGTCCTTTCTGTGCTGATGCAGTGTTTTGCCATTGCAGGCATGGTCTCGATTCTGTGGCTGATTGCGGGATACAGTTTGGCCTTTGGAGAAGGGAATGCCTGGCTGGGTGACTTTAGCAAGATGCTGATGGCAGGTATTGGTAAAGATACCCTGTCCGGGGACATTCCTGAATCGCTTTTCATGCTGTTTCAGATGACGTTCGCGATTATCACCCCGGCGCTGATAGTGGGTGGTTTTGCTGAACGCATGCGTTTTTCCGCCATGCTGTTGTTCAGTGCAATCTGGCTGATGGTGGTCTACGTGCCGGTTACCCATTGGGTATGGGGTGGCGGTTGGTTGGGTGACATGGGACTGTATGATTTTGCCGGGGGGACTGTGGTCCATATCACTGCGGGTGTTGCGGCATTGGTTGCAGCGATGGTGATGGGGCCGCGGCGTGGTTTTGGTACCTCTTCCATGATGCCGCATAACATGACTATGACCATCACTGGAGCGGGTATGCTGTGGGTTGGGTGGTTTGGATTCAACGGTGGCAGTGCATTAGCGGCTGACGGCAATGCATCGATGGCGATGTTGGTGACACATATTTCTGCCGCAACCGGGGCTATGACATGGCTGGTACGTGAATGGATCAAGTTCGGTAAGCCCAGCGCTCTGGGTGCAGTGACCGGTATGGTAGCGGGCCTGGGTACAATTACCCCAGCATCCGGCTTTGTGAGTCCCGCAGGTGCTTTGGTGATCGGTCTGTTGGCGGGCATCGTCTGTTTCTCAGCCACAAACTACTTGAAACAGGTACTGAAGATTGATGATTCTCTGGATGTGTTTCCTGTCCATGGTGTGGGTGGCATCCTAGGGACATTGCTGGCAGGCATCTTCTCTTCGACTTCTCTGGGTCTCTTTTCAGGGTATGGTTTTGCAGAGGGGATCGAGACCATGGGGGGGCAGTTGTATGTCCAGTTTATCGGTGTCATAGCAACCATAGCGTTTACGGCTGTAGCGACCTTTGCAATCCTCAAGCTTGTCGATCTGCTGTTGGGATTGAGGGTTAACCATGAGCAGGAGATCGAGGGCTTGGATATCGTGCTGCACGAAGAGCGCGGCTATAACGAAATCACCTGATAGGCAACCCACTCTGCGGCCAATTCTGCTTTATAGTGGAATTGGCCCTAGTACTCCTTAAATCCTTATTTTGAAGGAGTACTAGTTCCTGCGGTAACTGGCCAAAGCGCTGTCAGTTTCAAAGACTGCTACCTCAACGACGGGAAAACCGCCGGTTTCCACATGTTCATAGATCAGGCGGGCAATATTTTCTGCAGTGGGATTGTACTTCATCACATACACAGACTCGCCGGCCTCCTGCAACAGGGGTAGTACCGGGTCATCGGCATGCAGCAACATATTGTGATCGAGGGTCTGATCGATCCAACCCTTCACATAGTTACCGATATCGGCAAAATCACACACCATTCCCAGGGAGTCGAGCTGCTGCGACTCCAAACGGATGACCGCTTTGGCATTGTGGCCATGTAGGTGGCGGCATTTCCCTTGATGATTCAGTAGCCGATGGCCATAGCAGAAGTGGATCTCTTTGGTAACTGTGTACATGTTCAGAAAGATGTCGTTTAAACCTAGAATCTGCAGTTGAACAGGGATTTGTGGGAAATCCCGGCGTGCCCGGCAAGGCGTCGTTCGCGGTTAATGGCTATTCCCTTAACAAGAACGACAAGACAGCAGGGTGCGTTGGGATTTTTCACAAAGCCATGTAGCGTTTCAGAGCTCACCCAATGGGTGCGAGAAAAATGCACGAATTGATTTGGCATATCATTACCTTACGTCAGATATCAGCGGTCAACTGCGGAATCTAGGTTAAAGAAGGGCGACAGTATACGGGGAGGCTTGATGTGCTACCAGTGGTTGTAAAGGAATCCAGGCAAATGCCGATATTCACAGAGTAGCTATAGGTGAGTGATTGACCATGAGTGAGACATCCGATTTTATTGGTGTGGCGAGAGAGGCAGTGGATCAGCTCAAACGACTGACTCGCGATTTTCCTAAACTCTCCTCCCAACCGGTTCGAATTGCCATTGAAACCTGGAATGAGGATCTGTTTAGCAAGGGTGAACTTGTCCTGCTGCAACGGGCGCAGGCTAAGGCGGAAAAGATTGCGATGGAGCATCGTGCCGCTGAACTCATCGAATTCAATCATGTGGACGATGCAATCGACATACTGAATCAGGAGTTTCCCAAAGGTGTCGACTATCTCGATTTAATCGATATGGTCGGGAGGGATAAATACATTGACGCCCTGGGTCGGGAAGCTGCTGAGCTGAAGAAAAATGCCATCTCTCCGGAACAGACTGCGGAGCTTTGGAACAGTGCTGGAAAACCGACGGTAGGCGGTGAACGTTGGAATGCCACAGGGGTGGCCGTGTTGATGGGCTAGTGGGGAGGCGATTTTACCTCATCGAGTTGGCCTGAGGCAGTGGGGTTCCTGTCTGTGTCAGAAAACAGCTGGTATAGAGATGATGGTCAGCTACCTGATAACGACCGTGAAAGATGAGATTCTCCGGAAAGTGGATTTTACAGGCCGAAGCTGGCGTGAATTGAAAACGCTGTCTGGAAAGATCGAAATTCAGGGTGACCGACTGAAAACCAAAATAACGCCCTATTAAGGGGTAGTAGCATTTATAGAGACTCTCTTTGGCACTGAAGATCAGTCGGGCCTGCAGTGTTTCATGCTGTAGCTTGAACTGTGTTTCTTCGGGTGTATCGATATATCGGGCAATGCCTTTCGATAGAGACGATAGAGGCTCAACATCAATACCCAGGCTGAGCAACTCCCCTTTTTTTGTACAGACTGCTACACAACGCTCCCTGCAGTGGCTGATGCTGCCCAAGAATCCGGCAGGCCAGGTCGGTTGACGTTTTTCGCCACGAAGTAATGGACCGGGTGGTGCATTGAGTTTGCTCAGGGCTGCATGGGCTGCATTTCGACCTGCACGAAACTCTCTTTGACGTTTCTCGACAGCTCCCTCAATCAACTGTTCCTCCTCCCTGCACAAGGGCGTTGACCACATCTCATGGGTGGCTTTCACGATGATGACATCGGGAGGGAAGAGGGAGGAAAGATCCATCATTTGAAATATGGTTTTATTTTACTCTTTGGTGATTGAGTCTGTATTCACATTGATCTCATCAAACAGCATGATACACCACACCGGAAAATGATTTTCTGCTTGACCTTCTCGCCACTCACATGCATTCTCATTGCCATGAATGACTTCCAGCAAACAAAGATGATGAGCAAACATCGCCGACTACCTGTATGGGCAGTTGCCTGCTCATCTGCGTCCGGGAGTCTGATTAGCCGCTAGTAACACAAGCAATTGGATTTATCGAAGGCCGCAGATGGCAACATCTGCGGCCTTTTTCGTTATAGGAGAAAAAATGTCTGTTCCAGCCGCCTACCTAGGGGTTGTGCTGATCTGGGGAACCACGCCGCTGGCAATCAAGTGGAGTGGCGAGGGTGTAGGCTATCTGTTTGGCGTCACAGGCCGGATGGTTATTGGAGTGGCTCTGGCCCTGCTGGTATTGCATGTGATCGGTTTACGCCTGGCCTGGCATAAGCAGGCGCGACGTACCTACCTGGCTGCCGGTTTAGGCATTTTTGTTGCCATGACCTCGGTCTATTGGTCATCCCAGTTCATCCCCTCTGGCTGGATCTCTGTCATATTCGGTCTGTCTCCCATTATTACTGGGCTGATGGCGCGTGTCTGGCTGCAGGAGCAGGGACTCAACTTGCAGCGCTTGCTGGCCATTCTGGTGGCGTTTGTCGGATTGGCGATGATTTTTAGTGTGGGTAAGGATTTAGGTGCCAGTTTTGTGCTCGGTCTGATGGGTGTGGTGATCTCTGTGATCACCCATTCCGCCAGTGCCGTATGGGTGAAGCGTATTGATGCACAACTACACGGGTTGGTTGTGGCGGCCGGTGGATTGATGGTGGCAGTACCCCTGTTTCTGTTGAGCTGGTTTTTACAAGGAGAGAGTTGGCCGGCGGTCGTTGACTATCGGGCGCTCTCGGCAATTATCTACCTGGGTATTGTGGGAACCGTCCTTGGGTTTGCTCTCTACTACTACATATTGCGTTATGTAGAGACTACCAAGGTCGCCTTGATTACCCTGGTCACACCGGTCATCGCTCTACTGGCTGGGAAGTGGCTCAACGCCGAGCAGGTGGATGAGAGGGTATGGATAGGCACGTTGCTGATCATGCTGGGACTTGCGGGGTTTGAACTGAAAGGCCGCTTGCTGACTCAACTACGATCCAACAGGGCCAGCGAGAGTGATGGCCAGTAAGTGATAATCAATACCGCGCCGAACAGGAGGATAAACCAGGGAAGGGTGGCGCGGTAGATTTCAGTGA
>JAHXHU010000352.1 GCA_025656375.1 Candidatus Thiodiazotropha sp. (ex Ustalcina ferruginea)
GCGCCGGTTGGGCAGACTTCGGCACAACCTGTCATCATCCCTTTATCGACGCGCTCCACACCGGCCTGATTACACATCTGGCATTTATGGATCTCTCCGAATGGGTTGTCATAATCATATTGCGGCACGTTGTAGGGACAGCCGACCATACAGGTTCGACAGCCAATACAGGCATCGGCATGGTAGGTGACAATGCCGGTTTTGGGATGGCGCCGCAGAGCGGTGACCGGACAAACCGAGACGCATCCCGGATCGACGCAATGCATACAACTGCGTTTTTCGAAGGCGAACCCATCGACGGCTTGGTCTTTGTGTGTTCCCACGCCCTCCATATAGGCCTTGATCACATTCAAGGTTTGGGGTGAGAGATCACGTGCCGCGTCGTATTGGATCTCATCTTCCAACGCTACCGGTGGCATACCATTGACCTCTTTGCATTTACTGACGCAGGCCTTACAACCGATACAGAGAGTGGAGTCGAACAGCATGCCGATGGCATCTTCAGCGGGCTCCAGATTTCCCCTCGCTTCAGCCGCACCACTACTGAGTAAGGCAGCTGTGCCGCCGAGAGATGCCTTGAGAAAGTCTCTACGTTTCATGGCTCCCCCTAGCTCTCATCGTGTTCTTTAGTGTCGAGCTTTTTGGCTGCCATTGCGGTGGCCCCGACAGCCAGTCCGACAGCAGCCCCGGTGATGCCGGCAGCCCCGGTCGATATGCCGGAGCCACCCTCTCGATCATCGATTGAAGGGAACATGTTTGGTGGGGTATGGGTTTTGACATCAGCCAGGCTGAATAGCGGTTTGCTGAAACCCACACCACCCTCCGAGCAGCCAAAGCAGGGGTGCCCGATACCGATGGGCCAGACACCGCCGCCGATATTGTTGAACTCAAGGCTTGGGCAGTTGTTGTAGGTTTCGGGACCTTTGCAACCCAATTTGTACAGACAGTAGCCTTTACGATGGCCTTCGTCGCCGAACTCCAAGGCAAACCGGCCGGCATCGAAGTGGGGGCGACGATAGCAGTTTTCGTGAATCAGGCGGCCATAAGCCCATTTCGGGCGTCCCTTCTCATCTATCGGGGGCAGTTTCCCATAGGTCACGAAGTAGAGAACGGTACCGATAAAATTTGCCGGGTTGGGTGGGCAGCCAGGAATGGTGACAACCGTTTTCCCAGACAGCAGCTGCGGGGCACCGACCGCACCGGTTGGATTGGGATCGGCTGACTGAACGCCTCCCCAGCTGGCACATGAGCCAAATGCGACAATAGCGGCAGCATGCTCTGCGGCCTCGTTGGTGATGTCGACCATGGTTTCGCCACCGATTTTGCAAAAGATGCCATCATTGGCGAGGGGTATGGCTCCCTCGACAACCAGCAGATATTTACCCTTATTCTCCTGCATCGCCTTTTTCTTGATATCTTCTACCTGGTGACCGGCACCGGCATCAAGGGTCTGGTGATAATCAAGCGAGATCAGATCAAGAATCAGGTGTTCGAGAGAGGGCTGTTCAGACCGAAGCAGAGATTCACTGGGGCCAGTACACTCCTGGCCGTGCAGCCAGATCACTGGCGGGCGTTTTTGTGGGTCGGCGACTGCTTTTGCCATCGCCATCGCTGCGTTGGATGATAAACCGAGAGAGGCTGCAACGCCGGTACAGAACTTGAGGAAGGTCCGGCGAGAGACGCCAAGGCGTTTCTCCACTGCTGTAAAATCAAATTCATTCACTGCCATCAGTCATTCTCCGGTTATCAAGTGAGGCGATGCGAATCCAGCTTGAGTGAGAGAAAATTTTTCCTAATTTCGCAATTTTTGTGCCGAAATATTTTATATTGATAATTCAATAGGATATGTTTTACAGAGGGTTTAGGTAAACTAAATATGTGGCAACTCTTATTGCACTCTTATTTCCCTATTGGAAAGAAGGTTTTCACTTTATGGGAAGGTTAAGCGAGCGGATTGGGCTTGCTATTCAGGGCAAATGTTTTCCCGAAACGGGTGGGTGGTTTCAACTAGGATGATCTTTGTGGTGGCAGCCCGTTTTAGTTAAGATGCCCGGCATTTATCTCAGTGCAGATGTGGCTTAACAACATGCTCAAGCTCTATAACGATCTCAGAAACCGGAAAGAGACCTTTCATCCCCTGAAAGCGGGCAAGGTTCGTATGTACGTCTGTGGTATGACTGTCTACGATCTCTGTCACCTGGGGCATGCACGGGTGATGGTGGTGTTCGATGTGGCCTATCGTTATCTGCAGGCAAGTGGATACGATGTCACCTATATCCGCAATATCACTGACATTGATGACAAGATCATCAATCGGGCTAATGAGAAGGGCGTGCCATTCACCGAGCTCACGGAAGAGTTTATCCAGGCGATGCATGTTGATGCTGATGCGTTAGGTGTGTTGACACCCACCGATGAACCTAAAGCAACCCAGCATATGGATGAGATTCTGGAGATGATCTCCCGGCTCATCGAGAAGGGCCATGCCTATGCTGCGGATAATGGGGATGTCTATTACAGCGTCCGTAGTTTTAGTGACTATGGAAAGCTCTCGGGTAAGTCGATTGAAGACCTACGGGCCGGTGCCCGGGTTGAATTAGGGGATGCTAAGAGAGATCCTCTGGACTTTGCCCTGTGGAAAGCGGTAAAACCGGAAGAGCCGGCCTGGGAATCGCCCTGGGGTCGAGGACGTCCCGGCTGGCATATTGAGTGCTCAGCCATGTCCACCAAAGCGTTGGGAGACACATTCGATATCCATGGTGGTGGAGCGGACCTGACCTTTCCTCACCACGAAAATGAGATCGCGCAATCCGAGGGTGCGACCGGCCACCCCTTCGTCAAGTACTGGATGCATAATGGCTTTGTCCGCATCAACGACGAGAAGATGTCAAAATCCCTGGGAAATTTCTTTACGGTGAGAGAGATTCTCGAGCACTATCGGGCGGAGGAAGTACGCTACTTTATTCTTACCAGTCAATATCGGTCACCACTCAATTATGATACCGAGCACCTGGATAATGCACGTGCTGCACTGACTCGAATCTACACGGCCCTACGAGGACTCCCGGTGGCAAAAGCCGCAGGTGGAGAGCGATACGTCAGCCGTTTTCGTGATGCCATGGATGACGATTTCAATACCCCTGAAGCACTCGCGGTACTGTTTGATCTGGTTCGAGAGCTTAATCGGGTCAAGGAGACCCATACCGAAAATGCTGCGGCACTGGGTGGCGTGCTGAGAGAGTTGGGAGAGATGTTGGGCATTCTGCAAGGTGATCCAGAAGCTTATCTAAAGGGCGGGAATGTGATAACTGGCTCAGGCAATTTGGTTGCACAATCTGCGGAGATTAAGGGGGAGGGAGTTGAGGGATTCTCTCATGACGAGATAGAGGCGTTGATTGAAGAGCGCTCATTGGCAAAGAAAGAGAAAAACTGGACCGAAGCTGACCGCATTCGTGACGAGCTGCAAGGGGTCGGCATCATTCTGGAGGACGGTCCCCAAGGTACCACTTGGCGCAGGGGATGAGGGATGGCGGTGGGGCCCTGCCCCACCAGTAAACTGTCTAGTAGCCACAAACAGACATCGCCAAGGAGAGGCAACATGTCGAACTACCGTAGAGTCCAAATGCCCGGCGGTGTCTATTTTTTCACCCTCGTTACTCACTGTCGTAGACCACTTTTCTCCAGTGGCAAGGCTAGGTGTTGTCTACACAACGCTATTAAGGAGGTGAGGGATAGGCATCCATTCGAGATTGAAGCGATCTGTTTGCTACCTGACCATCTTCACACGATCTGGAAGCTACCAGCGGATGATCATGCATACTCTCAGCGTTGGAATGAGATCAAGGGCATCTTTTCAAAACGTTTTCGAGATTTATCCACTGAATGTGAGAACCCATCCCAATCCCGACAACGGAAAGGTGAAGTGAGTTTCTGGCAACGTCGTTTCTGGGAGCATTTGATCAGAGATGAGACTGACTTCAGGCATCACATGGATTACCTGCACTACAACCCAGCCAAACATGGACTCGTAAAGTATGTGGTCGATTGGCCCTGGTCGAGTTTTCATCGCCTCGTGAGAGAGGGAATCTATCCAGTGGATGGGGGTGGCTCAACATCGGCTAAGATGAACCTCGATTCAGTGGGTGAACGATAATGGTGGGGCAGGGCCCCACCCTACCCGGTTATCGTAGGTGGACCCCACCCCACCCATGTCACTGAATCAATGAGAGACACTATTTGCAGACGCTATGCAACTCTGCCGCCTGCAGGGTGTTCTCCTGCAGAGTGGCGATCGTCATAGGACCGACACCGCCCGGTACGGGTGTGATCCAACTGGCCCGCTGACTAGCCGCCGCGAAATCCACATCCCCCACCAGCTTGCCCTGTTCGTTTCGGTTCATCCCGACATCGATCACGATGGCACCCTCCTTGATCCATTCACCGGGCACGAACTCCCCACGGCCAATGGCGACCACCAGGATATCTGCATTGCGTGCCTTTTCTGCCAGATCCTTGGTGCGGCTGTGACAGACGGTGATGGTGCAGCGGGCTGCCAGCAGCTCCAGCGCCATCGGGCGACCAACGATATTGGACTGGCCGATGACGACCGCATCCAGGCCCTCCAACTTCTGACCGGTGCGTTCCAGCAGGGTCATCACTCCTTTTGGTGTGCAGGAGCGCAATACCGGCATGCGCAGGGCCAGGCGGCCCACATTGTAGGGGTGGAAGCCATCCACATCCTTGGTTGGCAGAATGCGTTCGATGACAGATTCTTCGTCTATCCGGTCAGGCAGTGGCAGCTGCACCAAAATTCCATCGATGGCATCATCACTATTCAGCCGATCGATCAGTGCAAGCAGCTCATCCTGGGTCGTGGATACCGGCAGATCATAGGATTCAGAGAGGAACCCCACCTCTTCGCAAGACCTCCTTTTATTGCGCACATAGACCTGGGAGGCAGGATTTTCACCCACCAAAACAACGGCCAAACCAGGTCGACGATGTCCAGCAGTGACTCGGCCGTCAACAGCAGCCTTGATCTGTCCTCTGATATCTGCCGCAATGGCCTTACCGTCTAGAATTTGTGCACTCATCTGGGTTCCAGGGGGGCTGTGAATCATTTAGGGGACCGAATGATACCTAAACCTGACCAAACTGTCAGTGTGTGGGTCCTGTTGCCATTGACCTAGGCAGGTATCGACAGTATTATTCCCTCCCTTCGCGCAACCAGGGTGTAGAGATATGCTTTTGGCGTGATTTTCGGGGTATAGCGCAGTCTGGTAGCGCGCCTGCTTTGGGAGCAGGATGTCGGGAGTTCGAATCTCTCTACCCCGACCAATTTTACTGCGCCCGTAGCTCATTTGGATAGAGCATCGGCCTTTAGGCGCACATCGAGATGTATGTGCAACTAGGAGCCTTTATGAGGAATAAAACTCATAAAGTGGATCGCACTGTATCGGGGAAACCTTAACAGGTCATGCTGATGGCAATCCCGAGGAAACCTTTGGTTGATCCATCCAGCGGTGAACGGATAGCATGCTTTGCATCAGTTACAGCAAGCGGTGATCTGATTTCCGAGGGGATCCGTAGAGACTATACGTGCGACACCTGAGATGGTGAAGAGATAGTCCAGACCACAAACCCTAATCGGGGCGTCGAAAGGCGTAGTTGGTAAGCTAAGCCGAGGGTAGCAGGTTCGAGTCCTGCCGGGCGTGCCAAGTCTGCAGGAGTGGTTGTAGAGTAAACAGCCCAGTTGAAACGGTTAATGGTGGACGTAGCTCAGTTGGTAGAGCTCCGGATTGTGATTCCGGTGGTCGTGGGTTCGAGACCCATCGTCCACCCCATTTTTCCGATATTGATCATATAAGTCGATGCAGCTTTCGGGCCATTAGCTCAGCTGGTAGAGCAGTGGACTCTTAATCCATTGGTCGAAGGTTCGAATCCTTCATGGCCCACCAATTTTCTCAATGAGTTACCAGCAGAATCTACAGATGACCTTAAGGAAGAGTGTCCAGATTGTGACCACACTGTGACCTACTCCTACGTCATCAAACCAAGCAAATAGGCTTACCGTTGCAAGAATGTAGCTCACCTAAGAAGTAGTACAGGGTGGTAGTACAATTACAATCCTGTAGTTTTGTTAAAAGGAAGTGTTTTGGCAGACTGGATAAGCATAGGAATCTCTTTGTTAGCACTGACTGTGTCGGGTGTTACAGCGTGCCTGACTCTGTTCAAGAAGGGCACACTGTTAATGACACAGCCCACCACAATCTTCTTTGGGCCTGATGGTGGGTTCCTGGATAGCACCCACAGCAAAGTGTATTTAAGGACGCTACTTTACAGCAGTTCCAGGAAAGGTCAGGTTATAGAAAGCATGCATGTCACTCTTGATCGTGGAGAAACTAAGCAGAATTTCTCTATCTGGATTCATGGCGGTCAGAAAGGTGATCTATATCGAGGAAGTGGGTTATACGTGACACATGAGGGTGTAACTTTAAACCATCATTTTCTCCTGCCCCCTGATGGTTCTGATTTTAACTTTCTTGCTGGCAGTTACACGTTAAAAGTGTTTGCAAAACTCCCAAGCCTACATTACTATTTATAATACCGTTGGTGGTTACCGATTCACAGGCAGAGGAACTGAGAGAAGGGGCTAATGGTTTGTTTTTTGAGTGGGGGCCTGATCAGGGGAATTACTACTCCCACATCGAGAATAGATTTTAATCCGACTCGAGTTATGGCGGTACTCCGGTTGAACCATGTTTTGTGTTAATGCATAAGAACAAAAAAATCAGCCAAAATAATGTCGTTGTAAGACTCTGGGGGGAGTAGGCAGCAGGGAGAGCGTGGAAAGAGTACATGAAGAGCAGGTTGAGTGACTGCAACAAGAGATAGTAAACCAGTAATCTTATTCAAAGTCTGAGTCTGAAAAAATCATCTTTGAAATGCAATCCACATCCACATAGTATGGGTTTATGGGTTGCGCGTCATTTACGGGTAGGATAGTTAACAGTAGCACAGTGGATAAATGATTTGCTGTTCAAATTTAGATTAACGGATACAAGGATATGTCATACGACTCTAATACAAAAACTATACATGTGGAAGAAGGTTCGGATTTTCTGGCTGATTCGGGAATACACTTCATCCTATACTGCGAGACACGGCGTTAGAAAATAAAGCACCGGATCGTACGAAAAACGATTGGAAAGTTATTAGTGGCTGGCTATCATGCCAATCTGGTAAATTAACCGACTCGCATAATAAGAAAATTGCATGTGCATGGAAGGCTTATTTTGCAATAGGAATGGCACCCTCTTTTAAGCTCCAAGAAGTGTTCAAATATTTCCACCATGAGTACAAAAAGGCAGGTTTTGATGTGAATGCGTGTAAACCTCCCGAGGAGGTTATGGATGTATTTGACCGCATGCTGGCAACTGATGAAGAAATTGCTAAGAAAAAGAAATACGACTGGGAGGCTGAGCGTTTAAAGCTTGATGCAGTATTTGGCAAGTCAAACAAGCCTAAGGGGATCAAAGGTAAATTAAACTCTACCTCTAGAAACACCAGAATTATAATTTCTGTTTCTGTGGTGTGGTTAATATGGGTTGTCTTTAGAACATCCGGTCGCTATGAACTCTTAGGTCCCAGCAGACTATACAGCTGGGATGATGATATGTTTTTTGCAAATGCAATTGTACCAATATTGGCGGGTATTGTTTTATTCAAGGCCTATAAATGGATAAATGGGGCAAAAAATAGCGAACTTATTGTTCAGTAGACAACGCAATTCATAATAAGGATTTTTTACTGTATTGCGCATAAATTGCGTACATTGTTAGTCAAAAATGCGATAAATTCAGTCATTAGATGGAATTTCCGGAGCCGGTTTTCCCTGCATGCCCGTGTCAACAAGGCGCGCCAAGAAATCAGTGAGCAGCTCGATTTTCTTCCTCACACTGGCTTCCTCCAGGGCTTCCTCCAGGGCGGCCATATAGGCATCCCGCTCTTCCAGGGGGACAACCGTCCACGGATAGCCGCCACTCGCCAGCATCACATTCATCAGGAATCGCCCCATCCGGCCATTACCGTCCATATAGGGATGAATATAAACGAAGATAAAGTGTCCGAGCACGACACGAACGGACGCTTCGGTTTCCTTGCTTAGAAGCACGAAGAGAGCGGGCATAGCATCGCGCACCGCTTCACTGTTTGGTGGGGCATGCATCGACCGGCGGATAAAAACCGGTCCGTTACGATAACCGGCAAGGTCGGCTGGGCGTAGCAAGCCCGCCGTCACGCTTGGCGCAAACATCTCTCGATACCAGATGCGGTGATCATCATCTACAACGGTTCCCGGATTATCGCCATGCAGGACCTTTTCAATGCTTGACCGTACAGCTTTATAGGTTTGCCAGTAACCACGCGCGGCCAGGGCGTTGCGATGTTCGCGATCATCCTCGTCATTCTCAGGGTTCCATGTCCCACTGCGTACGCGCTCAATCAGTTTCGGACTGACTCTGTAGCCTTCCTTCTATCGACAAGGAGTGATAAGCATCCATGACATAAACATCTTCGACACGCTTGAGGTAGGATTCCGCATCTGTTTGCAACCCGGGTGCGACCGGGAACCGCTTGATGATTGGTTCCCGCATTTCCTGCCACATAAGGCGGATACGATTGACGTAAGGCGATTCCTCATGGGTGAGTGACAGGTGGGTAATCCGGATTACAAACGGATCGTTCTCCCGAACGTCATATCCCGCTGCGCGCATGGTACTGATGATTTCATCTGCGATACGGTCACGGCCAATATTACGGAATGCACCCGCCAGCCGTCCGGCGATCGTGCTATGACCGCCTTCCAATAGCTGATCCAGCACCTCGGATGTGTCACGGATTATTGAAAGTGCGGCACGCATATCAGTCGGATTTTGTCTGTAATATTCCGGTGTGCTGGCAATTAGTGCCGTAGGAAGCGAATATAGCCGCAGTCCGTTTTTCTCGACAATGTTGCTTTCTTCCGGCATTGATGCCCGGATAACGAGCAAGGACGTGTCGTGCGGTAACGCCGTGACATTATTACGCGCTTTTTTTGCCCGGACCAATAACTGGCGTGGCACCGTCCAGTTCTCGGCATGGAGGGAAAGCGATTGTTCCGGCGACAGGCACCAGTCTTTGTTCTTGAGATGCTTGAGATAAGCGACGCAGAATTGCCAAAACGAGGCATACCAGGCCGTGCTTTCCCCGGCTGCTTCATCGGGGCGGGAGGGTAGCCCTTGACGACTTCTTGCAGAAAGCCGTTCTGGGACAAGCGTTCCCGATGGGCACGCGTCAGATCACTGGATCGTATGGCCACCACGCCACGCTCTTGAAGGGTGTGGAGTACTTCCAGGGATTCAGCCAGTTTTTCAGAAGGTTTTGCCACCGTGTCTGCCTTTCTATTCGCTTTTCGTGTTGTGCGGTTGTTCGCTTAATATGCTGTACCACGATTCGCTTTTTCTGTCATGGTGTGAATAAGTATACCGGTCGGGTTCACCACTGGGTCCGTTAAACTTTTCATTTCAGAAATCTTGCTAGAACACAATATATTGATTATTGAGTGCCATGATCTACTATATACAGTGCTATCTAACTATATTGAGAGGATCGAGCAATGTCAGACAATGATCGTTATGTGGTGAAGCATCCCGAGGGGTGGGCGGTGAAGAAACCGGATGCCGAAAGGCCAGTGATGTATTGCCTACACAAAAGGAAGCCGAGTCCCGCGCCAAGGAGATCGTATCAAACCAGGGTGGCGGAGAAGTGAGAATCCAGAATCGCCATGGAAAATGGCGAGATTCGGACACGGTGCCGCCCGGAAATGATCCGTTTCCGCCACGCGATACAAAATAAGGTTGGGTCTTAGGAAGATTCTGCCCTGATGCGGCAAGCCCCTGCCGAGCAGGGACCTTGATCAGCGAGGCAAAGAAAGGGCTATCTCAGTTCGGTCAACAGCATCGGTTGCCCAAACCCTTCCAATTTCGCGCCACTGGCGACGAAGAATTTCTCCCAAAAGTCCCGTAAGGCCTTGAGCTTGCCGGAATCGGGAATATCTTGAAGATCCTGATTGCTAATAACAGCAAAGACGAACCTCAGTTTGAGAGAGCCTATTTCAACCTCTTATTTTCAACCTGGGATCTGGAATAGTTCAGGGATTGACGTTGATCCATGATGATGGTGTTCGTTGTTATGAATGTGGTTAGTACCTAGGCCCTACCTAGGCCGCAGTAAACAATACATCTGAGTTTTGAAAGAATGATTTCACCAAAGGCTTATCGTCTTTAATTGATTGCAAATCATTAGTCGCTCTTTGTTTCAAAGATTCATTCTTCTTAAGCAGTTTCTTGGATGTACCTATATGCCGCATCTGACTCCATACCCATTCATCAGGATTGATATCTGGTGCATAAGGCGGAAGATGGTATATCGACAAGCGTCCATTTAGTCCTTCTATATAATTCTTCACTTTCTTTGCTTTGTGCACCGGATGACCATCCATGATTATATAGACAGGCTTTTTCCGGTATTTCATAAAATCTTTTAGGCACTCTATGAATTTGTCGGCATTAAATCGCCCAGTATATACTTTGTACCAAAAGCCGCCTTTGTTTGATAAGGCTGATATTGCGTTAATTGACTGTCTCTGACCGCTTGTCTTAACAACTGGGGTTTTTCCCGTTAATCCCCACGTCCTTTGCAATGGATCGTCTGATCTGATTGAGGCTTCATCAAGCCAAAATATTTCCGCACAGCATTTCTTTGCCTCTTTCTTGACGACGGGATACGTCTTCTCTATCCATTGCTTTACACTATCGTCATCTCGCTCATAAGCTCTGCGTAGAGGCTTTTGTGGTGTAATCCCCTGACGATGAAGTAAACGGCCAACAGAATTGATACTCAATTCAACACCAAGACGGCTCTGAATAAGATTAGCAACAATCTGGCGCGTCCAAAGTCCAAAATCAAAACCATACTGCCTGGGGTCACCTGTAACAACCCATCGCGCAACCTCAAGTTCCTGATCTTCTGTTAAGCTCCTTGCCCTACCTGCCTTTGGCAATGGATTTAGACTATCCAATCCTTCCGCTTTGGCTTTTCTAATCCAGGGATAGATAGCTCTATCACTCATCCCATAGCTGCGAATCACTTTCGTTGGGCTTTCACCCTCGAATACACGCTGTACTGCCATTCGTCGAATGAGCGCCTGCTCTTCTGTTGATACTTTTCGACCATCAATTTTCATCTAGCAATAATTACAGAATACATCTGCCATGTATTCATGTTAATGGCCTCGTTAGTACGTGGTTATTTCTGATCCATGGCCTGATCCCAGAGACGACTCCAGAATCCCCGTTGCTGTTCTATCCGGTCCAATCTTTGCTCAATGGCGCGCAATGCAATAGTAAGTTGCTGTTCGTTTTCTGGCGCGGGTTTGTCTTCGAGGTTTCGGCTGCTCATGATCAGTTGCTCTATCCAATCAGTAATCGACATACCTTGTTGATTGGCTTCTTCGATAACGGCCTGCTTGGCTTCATCAGATAACCCTTTCAAATCCCACCGATTGGGTGACTTCTTTTTTACTGCCTTGGCAGCTTTGGGGGCTTTTTTTTTGTTTGTCGTACTCGGTTTGGATCTAATGGTTGCATTTTGTGTTACGGGAGCCAGTTTTTTCTTTGTTTTTCGCTTTAGGGAGATCTGCTTTTGAGGCATGGCAGAGTAGTCCCGCAAGGGCTTTTTAGGTGGCATCTTAGGTGTCGATACAGTTCGCTTGTTACTTTTCTTGTCAGCCATAGGGGTGATAGACGATTATCGTTAGTTTTGTTTTGGCAATGCCAATATTCGCTATAGTGTAGCGGAAACAGCGCTCCCGAGAATAGAGAAGTTGCTGGATTCTAGTATAGGACACCGGGCTAGTTACAGAACTGCCGGATGGGATGGAGGGTGTGATTAAAAAAAGAATTAAAAAAGAGAGATGTAAAAGTTCCAAACAGATAGGGAGTGACTCATTCAGCATATAGGATGAGTACCAGGGAGGGCAATCGACAGCTCTGAAGTTATGTCGTTGCCACAATGAGGACCAACCCATTCAGCATTGTGAATGGTTAAACAGGCGTCATATACCAGAGCCGTTTATACAAATAAGTTAACAATGACGGAGATGATCCATATACCTGCTACTGCGAGGATAAGGGTATCCATACTCATGGAGTGACGAATTGGCGTTTTCATGGTGTTACCTCTCAACTACTCTCGGTAGACCGATACTGCATTGTGCCAAAGTTCCTGCACGTTGCTATGCAAGGGGCTTCATCTATTATTGCGGCAAAATAATCAGAAAATTAAACGTTTGCATTGAAAATTCTCAATTTAATGTCATCAGTGTTAAATCAGGGGGGGGCGATTGACACTACATCTAAAATATAGACACTGCCCCGTCCTTCTTGCTTTGATCTGATCTGACTGGATAGTGTCATGAAGCTTGTCAGAGACGACATAAACCCCTAGAGTGGATGCAGGGAGTCGGCCGGACAGTCGCTGTATCGCTTAGCGGTGTGGAGGAAAGTCCGGGCTCCATTGGGCAGGGTGCCAGGTAACGCCTGGGAGGCGAAAGCCTACGGAAAGTGCCGCAGAAAATATACCGCCAGTGGCCTTGGTTGCTGGTAAGGGTGAAATGGTGCGGTAAGAGCGCACCGCATCGCTGGCAACGGCGATGGCAGGGTAAACCCCACCCGGAGCAAGACCAAATAGAGGGACATGTATACCTTCGGGTATATGAAAGTGCGGCCCGCACTGTTCCTGGGTAGGTTGCATGAGGTGTGCGGTGACGCACATCCCAGATGAATGGCTGTCCTTGACAGAACCCGGCTTATAGGCCGGCTCCCGCCTCCACTTAACGCCAATTCCTGTGGATAACCCTCTAACACTTCACAAACTGCATTAGGTTATCAGGCCATATTGCTGTATTTGCAGTGGTTAGCTATGCCTGTCCGCTTCCTTCGGATGCACACCTAAGCCACTGACCAGAAAAGAGTTTTCATGACATTAACCTTGACAAGGTGGTAAGTCGGGTCCTAATATGGGTTGAAGTGGAAGAATGTGGGAAATTAGGGAAATCAATCCATCTAAGGGGCGCTGATTTTGTTTCGCGGGGTTTCATCACTCAATCTGGATGCCAAAGGGCGACTCGCAATACCGACA
>JAHXHU010000066.1 GCA_025656375.1 Candidatus Thiodiazotropha sp. (ex Ustalcina ferruginea)
GTCCGGGGCCATAACAGGTTGTCGAAGATCGAGTCGATTTCGGGGACTTGGAAGTCCCGAAATCCATCATGAGATCAAAGACTCTCTTGGAGTTCCGGTGGGGGTTCGTTGTTCGGGAAGCCGCGATAGAAGGCACCCTTCCAGGTGACAACACTTCCGCCATCTTCAGCCGGGGCTATGTTGAACCAGGAGGAGTAGTTGGTGACTGGAAGGACCTTTACGTCAACCTTCTCTATGCGGTAGAAGAACGAGTGTTTCTCGCTGTCGTATTTCTCCAGGATTTCATAGATCTTACCGTCATTAGCCAGCATCAGTACCCGCATGGCGCCACTACTGTTGCCACCATCCCCCTCTGTTTTGATGACAGCTGGATGCCAACTCATGTCATGAAAATCCTTGACCACATCCCATACCGCTTGAGGAGAAGCGGAAATCTGTTCCTTGACGATGACCTAGGGCCATGGGCCTCAACCATCCCTGTATAGAATAAAATGATGGAGAAAAGGAGTGTGACTGCTTTTTTCACGTAAACCTCCGTTGGTTTCCTTTCAGGTGTAGGCGGCTGTCTGACATTGAATCCTGGGTAGGCCACATTATGATTGCTGTAATGCAATATCCATGCCTGATTAGCGATAACCATAGGTGTTATATGAGAGATGGGTGAATCCACTGAAAATAGCTGTCAAAGCGTACAAAGGGCAGTTGAGTAGAAAATGACATGATGAATGAAGGTTTGAATATTGCCTATCATGCACTATACTTGCCTTTTATTGTCTGATCACTGAGACATATCGACCCAATAGAGCGTGTCAGTATTGACACGATGTGGTTCAACGGTATCGATGTGTGGAATCGACAGTACGGCCATACTTTTGATTTTCTGATGCAGATGGCTTGTGATCAGTAGTGGTATAAAAATTGCCCAATCATTTATCGGGTACTCAAATTTGGCTTATCCTTAAGGTTGTTAGCTGACGTTGCATGTGGGAGTTGTCTTGAAAAGATTGTCTTGGAATTCTAAAAAAAAGATAGATGGCCTGTTTCCGTTCACTCTACTTGTCTTTCTCTTCGGACTACTTCTCCCCCCTGTCGTTATTGCGGCTGACAGTGAGATATCGGTTGCCTTGCTGGGGTTGGAAGAGAAACGCCATATTCCACTCTCTCTACTTGAGCCGGTTATTGATGACAACGGCCTGGCAGGTGCAGAGCAGGGGATTCGTGACAACAATACCACCGGCCGCTTTACCGGCCAGTCCTTCAAACTCACCCGGGTGGAGGTAAAACCTGGAGAGTCATTGGAGAGTGCCTTTAAAGCGCTGCATGCCCAGGGGATCAGTCTGTTCTTACTCAATCTTCCTGCCGACCAGCAGCTCAAGTTAGCGGACCTGTCTGAAGCGCAGCACAGTCTGTTATTCAATGTGGGGGCACGTGATGACAGCCTGAGGCAACACGCCTGTCGACCGAATCTGCTGCACACCCTACCCAGTCGGGCCATGCTGGCGGATGCACTGGCGCAGTATCTGGCTTGGAAGCGTTGGCGCAACTGGTTTCTGGTGGTAGGCCGGCACCCACAGGATGAGGCCTATGCAGCGGCACTAAAACGTGCCGCGAAACGGTTTGGCGGTAAGATTGTAGAACAGAAGAGATGGACTTTCGAGCCGGGTGCCAGGCGCACCGATTCGGGCCACACCAAGGCGCAGCAGGAGGTCAACGCATTTACCCAGACGGGTGACTACGATATTTTGTTGGTTGCCGACGAAATGGACGAGTTTGGTGAATACTTGGGCTATAGGACTTTCCATCCCCGACCGGTTGGGGGTACACAGGGGCTTTCACCCGCTGCCTGGAGCCGGGTGCATGAACAATGGGGCGCCACCCAGTTTCAGCGTCGGTTCCACAAAAAAACCGGGCGTTGGATGTCGGAACGGGACTACGCGGCCTGGTTGGCTGTTCGCAGCATTGGCGAGGCGGCTACCCGTATATCCACTTCCGACGCAGATAAACTCCGTGCTTTCATCATGAGTCCGAAGTTCAAACTGGCAGCCTTTAAAGGGGGGCCGGTCTCTTATCGTGAATGGAATGGGCAGCTGCGTCAGCCACTGTTGGTTACTTCCCCAAGAGTGATGGTATCGGTCTCACCCCAGAAGGGGTTTTTACATCAGTTTTCCACCCTGGATACATTGGGATATGACCGTCTGGAAACGGACTGTTCGAACTAGTGTCAGTCCAGAAACAGCGTGGCCGTCCATGCAGGTGTATGCCGGAGAAGTGGTGCATGGATGCACCGTTTACGAACCAAGGGATGGAATCTAGTCAGTCACGGGATTCTCTGGATCCCGGCATATTGCCCACTACTGTTCATAAATAAGTGAACACGATTGGTCTGGAGGTAAGGAAGAGTTTCTGTTTGGTCACAATAAGTCAAGGATGAGACTTAAACTTGCGGCTTATGGTGGGGCAGGGCCCCACCCTACGGTCCATTTCGAGGCTGCCCCACCAGTCTTTTGAAAAACAAGACAAAGACTATTCGTGCTTAGTGGTTAAGTTGTAGATAGTCTTACCAGACAATAGGTTTAAAACCTGGGTACTGGTCAATGAAATTTATTCTGGACAGTAGTGGGCATACGCCGGGATGACGTGAATCTAACACGGTGAGGTGACTCTAAAAGATGACTGCCAGCCATCGGGAGTCAGGCTGATACGCAGAGTTTCCGGATTGATACAGACTTCAAGATGTAGGGATTGATCTTAATCCCTGAAAAAACCAGGAGTGGCACTATGCGATTGTTTGATTCAACCTGCTACAGGCTTAGTCACGGTTCGGCGATAGGGCTGCTGACAGCCTTTCTGCTGGCCAGCCCCGGTCTGCAGGCCTATACCATCTATGTGTCGAGTGAGAAGGACAATACCATCACTCTGGTTGACGGCGAAACCTACAAAATTCTGCAGAAGGTAGAAGTGGGGGAACGGCCAAGAGGCATTGCCCTCAGCAAGGATGGCAAGGTGTTGTATGTCTGTACCAGCGATGCCGATCACATCGAGGTGTTGGACCTGGAAACCTTGAAGGTCACCCATGTGCTGCCGTCCGGTCCTGATCCTGAACTGCTGGTGCTTGGACCGGAAGGGCGGTTTATCTACGTTGCCAATGAAGATGACAATATGGTGACTGTGGTCGATACGGAAAAGCGGGAAATGGTGAAAGAGATCCAGGTGGGTGTAGAGCCGGAAGGCATGGCCATCAGTACCGATGGAAAGTGGCTTGTGAATACCTCGGAAACCACCAATATGGCCCACTTCATCAATCTGGAGACGCTGGAGGTTGAAGATAATGTACTGGTCGACCAGCGACCTCGTGTGGCTCAGTTCACGACTGATAACAAACAGGTCTGGGTCTCCTCGGAGATTGGAGGCACAGTGAGTGTGATCGATGTGACAAGCCGGAAGATTATCAAGAAGATCGGCTTTGAGATTCCGGGTATTCAAAAAGAGTCTATTCAACCTGTTGGTATCAAGCACAGCCAGGATGGCAAGCTTACCTTTGTTGCCCTCGGGCCGGCCGCCAGGGTAGCAGTCATCGAAACCGGCAGTCTCGAAGTGGTGAAGTATCTACTGGTCGGACAACGGGTGTGGAATATGGATTTCTCACCGGATGAAAAACGCATCTTCACTACCAATGGGGTGAGTAATGATATGTCAGTGATCGACCGTGAACGACTGAAGGTCAAAAAATCTGTTCAGGTTGGGCGTATGCCCTGGGGGATAGTGGTTCGTCCATGAGTGCTGTCGCCCTTGATTTGACGGAAGTCAGTTTCTTCTATGCCAAGCGTCAAGTGCTGAAGAATGTCACTTTACCTTGTCGCCAGGTGAGTTCTGCGTGCTGTTAGGCATCAACGGGGCGGGGAAAACGACACTTTTTTCCCTGATTACTCGGCTGTTTGTCTGCCGCGGTGGCGAGATCAGTATCTACTATCTACGGACACAATCTTAGACAGCAGACGCTGAAAGCCCTTGGACAACTTGGTGTGGTGTTTCAGCAGCCGACCCTCGATCTCGATCTGAGCCTGTTGCAAGAACCTCAGATACCACTGCGCACTACAGGGACTGAATGCCCATGATTTGGAAAAGAGCATGCAAACAGCCCTCGAAGCAATCGGGCTTGGTGATCGTGCGAACGATAAAGTCAGACAGTTGAGTGGTGGTCAACGGCGTCGGGTGGAACTGGTCAGGGCGCTACTCCATTAGCCTCGCCTGCTGCTGGCTGATGAGCCCACGGTCGGACTCGATATCCATAGTCGCCAGGCCATTCTGCAACAGGTTCGTGAACGCTGTAACCAGGATGGCATTGGGGTGCTGTGGGCCACCCATCTGGTGGATGAGGTGGAGCCTGATGACCGCCTGGTGATACTGCATGATGGCAAGGTGATGGCCCAGGGCAGTGCGGCCCAAATCATGGAAGAGTCGGGCACCGAGAGCGTAAAACAGGCGTTCAATCGGCTAACCAAGGGTGAAGAAGCAACGCTGCTTCAGTATCTTCGCTGTCTGATGGGTATCCTTGCCCGTGAGGCATTGCGATTTCTCCACCAGCGCGAGCGTTTCTTCGGCACCCTGGTACGTCCTCTGGTATGGCTGTTCATCTTTGCAGCAGGGTTTCGCTCGGTACTGGGTGTGTCGATCATCCCTCCCTATGAAACCTATATCCTCTACGAGGAGTATATCGTTCCGGGTCTGGCGGCGATGATCCTGTTATTCAGCGGCATGCAGAGTTCACTCTCCATGGTCTATGACCGGGAGATGGGCAGTATGCGCATGTTGATGGTCAGTCCGTTTCCCCGCTGGTATCTGCTGTTTTGCAAGTTGATTGCCGGCTCCCTGGTCTCGATCGCGCAGGTCTATCTGTTTCTGTTTATCGCCTGGTTCTGGGAGGTGGAGCCACCCATGGTCGGTTACCTGCTGGTCTTTCCGGCCCTGCTGCTATCCGGTTTGCTGCTCTCCTCGGCGATCAAGCAGTTGGAGAACTTTGCCGGGGTGATGAACTTTGTGATCTTCCCGATGTTTTTTGCTTCGTCCGCCCTCTATCCTTTGTGGCGAATCAAGGATTCCAGTGTGCTGCTCTACGATATCTGCCGTTTCAATCCTTTTACCCATGCCGTGGAATTGATCAGATTCTCGCTGTATGGCGAGATCAACTGGATAGCACTTTTCGCTGTCGTCGGCTGCTTGTTGCTGTTTATGGCAGGTGCGCTGTATGGCTATGACCCGGCCCGTGGTCTGATGACCCGCAAGCAGGGTGGATAAACTGGAGTGTCATTACCCATGAATACAAAATCCGTCATGGCTTCAATTATATTCAGCATGAGTTTAGATGCGGGGATGAATGCAGCCTATGCAGCGCCCCGGATGGACGAAGTTCGTGATTGGCCCTGTGAGCAGATTTTTGTGCCGGAGGTTGCGGCTGCCGTGGTGTGGGCAGGTCCTCCTATTACGGGTTTGGATGATGAGTGGCAGCAGCACAAGGGTGTCAATGACTTGGTGCAACAGGTTAGTGCAGCTGAAGCCGATGCTGACACTGTAGAGCGTGATGTTGAAGCATTCGCCTCACAACAGCAACCACAGGACAAGGATCGCAATCTGACCCTGTTGTTTGCAGGTGTACATGAGGTTTTGAATGACCGGCGCGTGAAAATGCTAGATGGTATCAAACGTTATTCGCAGGGTCAGACGGCGCGCGCAGAGAGACTGGGGGAGGAGTTGGATGAGATGATCCGCTTGGAGAACGATAGCTCCCAGGCCGCTCGAGACAAACTGGGGATGATGCAGAAAGAGATGGAGCTGAAGCAGCGCATGTTTGATGAACGGGAGGCTTTTATCCAGCATCTTTGCGAACGACCGGTAGTGGTCGAACAAAGACTGGGAATGGTGGCGCGTACGATCGCAGCCTACCTGGATTAACCTGCATATCCCAAGATTTTTGAAGGATTATTTTTAAGCAGCCTGATCAGTCGTAATAGTAATATTTACATGCATTCCTACCTCGGCTAGCATTTGGACCAACCGATCAATAGTGCATTTATCAATTCGACCATTCAACACTTCATTAAGGCGCGGTTGGGTAGTCTTCAATGCCATGGCCGCTTTTGTCTGGGTCATACCACTTTCATTAACAAAATTTCGAATCTCCATCATTAACTGAGCGCGAAGTTTAAGGTTTTCCGCATCAGGCAAACCCAAATCTTCGAAAACATTGGCATTGGCCCGGGTGATATGTTCAATAGTCATGATCTTGTCCTATTCTTGATAACTTCATGAAGCCGGGTTCTTGCAATGTCGATATCTTTCTTGGCAGTCTTCTGTGTTTTTTTCTGGAAGGCATGACGTACATAAATACCCTCATCGAACTTGGCTAAATAAATAATCCGGTAGGTTCCTTCCACATGGATACGGATTTCCCGTACACTCGCACCGATGCTAGACATCGGTTTCCAGTCGTCTGCATCTATACCCTGTTGAATGAGATGGAGCTGAAAACCCACTACCTGCTTTACTGCTTTTGGAAAAGCGACAAGTGTCCTAAAGCTACTTCCCATCCATAGTATGTCCTTCATAGGAGGATTATATCAAATATGAGATATCGTGCAAACCTTTGTTTACAGGAGCAGCGGCTGCAATGAAGTTATCTATCCTGCGCTCTGAAAGTAAATAGCAACAGCATTCCTGACTACCCACCATACTCAGCTATTGCATAGGTGTTGAATGATAATTAACTTAAGGTGTTCTGAAACATTAATACGAGGATTTGTGTGGACTTCCAGCGTGTTGTGGTGGGGCAGGGCCCCACCCTACATCCCCGGTTATTTGGTAGGGTGGGGCCCTGCCCCACCAAGTACGGCTGTATAAGGTCGCGTATAGTCGATCTTTAGCGGTTAAGTAAGTGCTGTTAGTATCTGCAATCTATAGAAAGTGGGACTGATTGGTTTGATCCCCTATTCTCAGCTCAGAGGTTTGGTGGCTGAGTGTGGTGGGTAATCAAGATAGCACTTGTATAGCTGTTATGATGCTGTGGTGGCAATGAATTACAGAAAATACCAAAAAGGCACAAGAGCAAAGAATTGTGGAAATATTAGGATCTAATCAATATGCAAAGCTTACTGAAATTAAGAAATTGATTGATAGCCACCATTGCAAAGATAAGAAACTAGGTATATATGAAAAAGCTAAGTGAAATTATTTAAAAACTTAATGTTTATAAAATGCTCCAGTGGGCGCGCTAAAGGCACGCGCCGTTGAGCATAGCTGTTATACAGTCTGAAAGTTGCCCTATATGACCGAACACTCCGTCCTTGAAACTTCACGTCTTCTGCTTCGCCCGCTTGAACTATCTGATACGTTGGCAATTCAGAAGACTGCTGGTGCCCGTGAGATCGCCGATACCATGATCTCACTTCCACATCCCTATCCCGCTGGAGGTGCCGAGCGGTACGTTGCCTTGCAGCAGGCTGATCGAGACGCTGGGCGCTCCGTCACCTTCACTATAAAGCAGAAGGCGGAAGAAGAATTCTGTGAGGTACGCGATATCGACCGTACGCACTCACAAGGGGAGCTTAGTTTTTGGCTGGCTGTTGAAGCTTGGGGACAGGGTTTCATGAGTGAAGTTGTCCAAGCCGTGGTGCAATACGGGTTTGTGAGCCTCGAACTTAATCGACTCTATGCATACCATATGTTACGAAACCCGGCATCTGGACATGTCCTTGGGAAAAACGGCTTCAAGCAAGAAGGACTACTGCGTCAGCGTGTGCGAAAGTGTGGGCAATTTGAGGACGTGTTGTTGTGGGCCATCCTGCAACAAGAATGGCAGGATACGTTGGACAAGTGAATCGGTCTTACAAAATAAATGTAACCAACTCGTGAAATTGAACAAATATCACTTTGATGTTTCGGTTAATTCACCGTCCATCAAAGTGGTGGTTATTGGACATCCATCGGGACGGGCATACTCTTTTCCTGTGACAGCCCGGCAGCTTCCCTCCCAGTAGTGCCGTCAGGGTACCAGTAGATCTGCGTATAACCGAAACAGGTTGCTGCACGTTTTGCTGCATTCCAGGACATCCAACAGTCAGCCTGGCAATAGATGATGATCTTTCGTGACTTGTCACCTGCCGAATACTTCGCCAGGTTCAGTTTGAAATACGCTTCAAGCTCATCTGATAGTGCGCCATAACCCACATTGGGCAGCCAGACTGAGCCTGGAATGTTGTGTCTTGCTGGTGGCAGCCATAACAGACCAGAGGGACGATCCTTGGGTTTTATCGGTGCAGGCAGGACATCGATCAGGATCACATCATCACCCTGCAGCAGCTTTTGCACTTGCTGTGTCGTCACTGTGAAACCAGAGGGTACCGTATCAGGTACAGGTGAGCGAAAGTCAGTGATTCGGTAGCCATCTAAAAAGAGAAGCGTTCTGTATTCTCCCTGGCAGTAATGTAGGTGGCGAATAGTATGAGTATGCATATCAGTGTGACTCTACCCGCCAGTGATCGGTCAATATGAATGGAGCCGTACATGGGTGGTTGACGATTCAACCTAGAATCCGCAGTTGAACATGGATTTTTCACAAATGCTTGTAGCGTTAGAGGGTTCACCCAATAGGTGAGGATAAAATTCATTCATTGATTCAATATATCATTACCTTACGTCAGATATTAGCGGTCAACTGTGGAATTTAGGTTCAATGTCTTATCAGACTATCACTCTTGTCATATTTCACCAGGATCTCCTCTATCTGAGGGGCAAGCTTTTCCTGTTCTTCGTTGAGTTGGTGTTTCCATAAGGCCTCTCGACGACGGATTCCCATGGAAACATTGAAGGCAAGCGGGATCGAATCCTCCTTGGGCGGTAGCGGTACGATGCTCAGTGCCGTTTTTTGTTGCCGGGAGACGTAACCGGCGATCGGACCCCACACCACCGCCACGTCGATCTCTCCCTTTGCTACATCCTCTACCGCTTGGCTGGCGGGGGAGAAATGACGGGTATCGACAGTTCGCAGATAGGGACGCACTTGACTCATAAGATTATATTTTGCAAGCAGTGTGGCAGGTGGTGTACCGGCAACAACGCCCAGTCGAAGCTGCCTCAGTGCCGGATCTTTGAGCGAGTGAATAGCCAGTCCGGCATCCTGTCGATAGACCAGGGTATAGACAGATCGATAATAGGGGTTGGTGTTCTGTAGCAGTTCGTTGACTGAAGTAATACCCATCACCAGATCACAGAGACGGACCTGCAGTGTGTTGCGAACGAATCCGAGAGATTGGGGCCACCAGCGGTAACGTAAAGTACGATTGAGATCTTTTGCAATCAGCTGGGCAATCTGGTTTTCAAAACCTTGCAACTGCTTATTGGAGTAGGGCAAGTGATTGGGATCGCCACAAACTGTCAGGAATTCGCTATTTCTGACTTCATGAGTGGTTGCCGCTGCTGATGCTTTTAAACCGATCAGCAGGATCAGGGCGATCAGAACAAAGAACAACGCCATCGTTGTGATAGTGAAGCCTGATCCTCTACGCAACATATGATTGGGCCTTTGTAGCTTCTGGAATGGATAGCAAATTCGACCCGTTCTCCCACTCTTTTGTTCAAACGCTCTTTATAGACAACGCTCCAGATGGTTTATCCGCTGCTTACCTGGGCTTTCTGACTTTTGGAAAGCGTTTGGGTCTTATAGGACCGATGACACCGTCTGCGCGGGCCTTCAGATAGGCGTAGATATCAGACATGTTGGCGAGAACATCTATGTTTTCGGCAAAAGGCGGCATGACCATGTTATTCAATCCGACTCTTCCCTGCACGATCACAGTGACGAAATCACCCCATGAAAGTGTTTTGAGTGACTCCAGCAAAGCAGGGGCATACGCGCTTCCCAACCCTGCAGGTCCGTGGCATACATGACAGTCGGCATGATAGCGACGAAAACCGTTATAGGTGCCAAAGTCGACCTTGCCATTCTCGAAGTAGTAGGGTTGTTCGGGAGAGGGTACGAAAGTCCTGTAGTCAGCATGCGTCGCAGTGGAGATAAGAACGAGCACACTTACGACAACAGTTATAACTGCTGTTAAAGACTTTTTATCTTTAGAACACTGCATGTATTGCCTCTTCATATAAGAGATGACGGGGGGCATGATGACTATCAGAATGCCGTCACCCACATGCATGAGCAATGCGGGTGACGGCTACAGGAGATCAGGTTATTCAGCCAGTTCGAATACCGTCAGGGTTCCACCCAGTTGGGTGTAATCGCTGAGGGATGCGTAGGTGCCCACGGCACCGAGGCCTGCAGTTGGGTCTGTCAGACCAGCTGCCATACCGATACCGGCCCAGCCGCCAAGTCCTGATAGCACTGCGATATACTGCTTGCCACCGTGCATATAGGTGTTGACGTTACCGATGATGCCGGAGGGTGTCTTGAACTTGTAAAGTTCTTTACCCGTCGCAGCGTCAACTGCCTTGAGATAGCCTTCCAATGTGCCATAGAAGACCACATCGCCTGCTGTAGAGAGTGCGCCGCTCCAAACCGAAAAGGGTTCAGGATTGGACCAGACGACCTTACCTTTGTCGGCATCCCATGCAATGAAGTTACCCAGGTGTGTGCCGCCCGGTGCCGGATACATGGAGAGGGTGGCGCCAACATAGGGTTGCCCCGCTGTATAGGAGACCTGGAAAGGTTCATAATCCATACAGACGTGGTTGGTTGGCACGTAGAACAGTCCGGATCGTGGCGAGTAAGTAGCTGGCTGGTTGCTGGTCCTTGGAACCCAGTGGCGCCGGGCAGATGCCAGTCGAGTTGACATCTTCGCCATTCTGCTCAGTGGAGTACTTGGATACAACCTGTGGACGACCGGTCTTCATGTCGACATGAGTGGCCCAGTTGACTGCCGGGTCATATTTCTCTGCAACCAGCAGCTCACCATTTGCTCGATCGAGGGTATAGCCAAAGCCATTACGATCGAAGTAGACCAGAGCCTTGCGCATCTTGCCCTTGATCTCTTTGTCTACCAGGATCATTTCGTTGATGCCGTCATAATCCCACTCGTCATGGGGTGTCATCTGATAGAGCCACTTAGCCATGCCAGTGTCGGCATCGCGAGCGAAGATAGTCATCGACCAACGATTGTCACCGGGACGCTGGATCGGGTTCCATGTGCTGGGGTTACCCGTGCCGTAGTAGACCAGATTCAGATCAGGATCATATGAAAACCAGCCCCAGGTGGTGCCACCGCCGATCTTCCACTGATCACCCTTCCAGGTGGAGGTTCCTGAGTCCTTGCCGACGGGCGTTCCAAGATGAGTGGTCATTTTTGGATCCAGCAGGGTATCGGAATCCGGTCCCATGGAGTAACCACGCCATGCCATGCTGCCGTCTTTCGTGTTATACGCAGTCAAGTGTCCACGTACACCGAATTCACCACCTGAAATACCGACATAGACCTTGTCTTTCACAACCATTGGCGCTGCAGTGGAGGTCGCTCCTTTCTTAGGATCACCATTTGTCACTGACCAAACTTTTTTCCCGCTCTTGGCATCCAGGGCTACCAGTGTGGTATCAGCCTGGGAGAGGAAAATTTTGCCATCACCGTATGCCAGCCCACGATTTACTGTGTCGCAACACATGACCGGGATGACACTCGTGTCTTGCTTGGGTTCATACTTCCAGATAATTTTCCCATTATCATTGAGATCCAATGCGAAAACCTTGTTCGGAAATGGGCTGTGGATGTACATCACGCCATCCATGACCAGTGGTCCACCCTCATGACCACGCAACACGCCGGTAGAGAATGTCCAGGCAACCTTCAGTTTTTTGACATTCTTGGTGTTGATCTGATCAAGCTTGCTGAAACGGGTACTGGCATAGTCGCCATTCGGCATGACCCAGTTGTTTGCGTTCTGTTGCATTTTTTGCAACTCAGCGTTGGCCATAACTGCCCCTGCGCTTGCGAGCATGGCTGAGGCAGTGAAGCAGATCGCCATGACTTTGCGTTTCGCTTTTACCATAGTTGAAATCCTCATTTTATTGTTTGGTGAGACTGACTTTTCGGTAGATCTCTTTCGCTTAGAAGCCTAATCATTAAGTCCAGATTACAAGCGAGTGCTTCTCCAATCCGCATCTACCTATAGCGATCCGAAATTTATTAGCTGCTGCTGTCTATTGACCTTGTCGCAAAAACGTACAGGCAGTCTCAATGAGCGACATTAGGTATAACGCAACTTGTGTGCCAGAGCGTGGGTATAGGCTGCTATTGATAGGCCATAAGGCCCGCCAAACCTGTATATTCCCGCTATAGATCCTGATATTAAGTCCTATTACAGTGATATATTATGGGCATATAAAAAAAACAGGATATTATTCAACTTCCGTTTTACTTGCGGCTCTTCAAAGATTGAAGTGTGGTGGATTCAGGGTAATCCCTGGCTGTTTTATCTCGATGTGGTCCATTTTTTTTAGCTGGGTATCAAGTAGTGTGTCACTGCGGTGACATATTTTTTCTATTTCAATTGATTGACTAATAGGTGGTTTCTATGATCGCGGCTATAAAGCTGTAAAACAAACCCCATAAAGCCATCCATTCCACGGATGAAAGTGCTCTCTGGCATGATTGGAAGTAGAAAAAAATGCCATCGGTGGCATGGAAAATCTCATTAATACCATACCGGAATCTCCCCCTTTCCATTACACCCCAGGTCACCGAGCCAGCGTTGCACACGGCAACCTCGCTCCCACATATCGGAGAAACCTGCTTGGTCTTGGAAACTCCGGGTGAGCAGTGTCAGAAAGTTGAGATTGTGTTTGCCGTTGTCGTTGAAGGTGGCCGGTAGGGAGACGGGCTCTTGGGATAGCAGCAGGGTGCCGCGGCGCATCGCCAGCCCGGTTTTTGCACCAGACTCACCGAGCACAACAAGGGTTCCCGCGATCATACGGGATGCACAGTAATCTCCCGCATTTCCGCTTATCAGGATGGTGCCGCGGCGCATCTGGTCGCCGGCCCTGTCTCCAGTGTTACCTTCGCTGAGCGCCATGGAAGGCTGAAAGCCGAGGCGGTTAGTCCCCGGTAGCCGTGAGGCGAGACTGTAGACCCGCCGTGCCTTGCGCCAGAGGGGATACAAAGCGAGCTCCGAACACGGCGTCAAGTCATTTGAGGGA